>JAITVX010000127.1 GCA_031285575.1 Bacteroidales bacterium | reverse complement strand
CGTTTCTCTCGGATTGATACGGCCCACGGCAACTTTGGAAATGAGCCTTTCGAGGTCGCCTATCTGCCGTATATAGCCTGAAATTTCGTCGGCAAACTCACGGTTTTCCACCATATACTGCACTATGTCGAGGCGCTCGTTAACGGGCTGCATGTCTTTAAGCGGCAATGCCACCCAACGTTTGAGCAGCCGCCCCCCCATGGGTGAAATTGTGCGGTCAATAACATCTATAAGGGTTTGCGCACCCTCGTAGGGAGAGTTTAAGAGTTCGAGATTGCGAATTGTAAACTTGTCGAGCCATACGTATCTGTTTTCCTCAATGCGCGACAGGCTTGTAATGTGCCCCAGCTGATCGTGCTGCGTTATGTCGAGGTAATGCATTATTGCGCCGGCGGCAATAACACCGCACTCCATGTTCTGAACGCCGAATCCTTTCAGCGAGCTGGTTTCAAACTGTTTCAGCAGCCTGTCGCCGGCTGTTTCGGGCTTAAAAATCCATTCGTCGAGCCTGAATGTGTAGTATTTCGACCCGAAGTATTCGGTAAACAGTTCCTTTTTATTTTTTTCAAACAGCACTTCCTTGGGCTGAAAGTTGCCAAGCAGCTGATCAACATACTCAACAGAACCTTCGGATACAAGAAACTCGCCCGTAGATATGTCGAGAAATGCAACGCCTGCAATTTTTTTGTCAATATGTACGGCCGCAAGGAAGTTGTTTTCCTTATGTTCAAGCACATTGTCATTTAACGAAACGCCCGGGGTTATAAGTTCCGTAACGCCGCGTTTTACAATTTTCTTTGCAAGCTTGGGGTCTTCAAGCTGTTCGCATATTGCAACCCGCTGCCCGGCCCTAACAAGGCGCGGCAAATAAGTGTCGAGAGCGTGAAAGGGAAATCCTGCAAGCTCAACGTGCTGTGCGGCACCATTTGCCCTTCGCGTAAGGGTTATCCCAAGTATCTCCGATGTTTTAACGGCATCGTTGCCAAAGGTTTCATAAAAATCGCCCATTCTGAAAAGCAGTATTGCATCCGGATGTTTCGACTTGATGCTGTAATACTGTTTCATAAGCGGCGTATCTACATATTTGTGTTCAATAGACATCCGGCAATAATTATAGTTACAGTTACTATTGTGATTTTTTGCAAGGCCTTACAAGGCTTTCGGACAAAATTATTCTTATTTAATTTTTCTGTGAAAAATTTAACATGTTTTATGCTTTTATGTTAAAAACTGGCCGGATGACTGCCAATAATTTATGTTTTAAGCAATCATAACGTTATAAAAAATTCGGGCAGCATACTTTTTAAGTATGCAGTAAAGAATAATCAACCGGAATTATATCCACTGCGTTTGCATGACGGAGAAAGTCCGGCGTTTTCAAAATAAATTTCAGGAAAGCAATGGAAAAAACTCCGTACGTTTTATACATTTGCAACATTGTCGATGTTGCAAATTCAACAGCTGATTCGCATAAATATTAAATATTAAAATGATATGTCTGAAGATTTAATGAATTTCGATTTGCCGGTAGAACACTCGTCCATCATAAAAGCCGTAGGGATAGGCGGAGGCGGTAATAACGCCGTAAATCACATGTTTGAAAAAGGCATCAGAGACGTTAACTTTGTAGTTTGCAATACCGACCAGCAAGCCCTTGCCAAAAGCCAGGTGCCCGTGAAAGTGCAGATAGGAGAAGCCCTTACCGAAGGACGTGGAGCCGGAAGCAAACCCGAAATAGGCAGGCAGGCAGCCATCGAAAACATCAGCGACGTTATGAAAACACTGTCGGGAAACACCAAAATGGTTTTCATAACCACCGGCATGGGGGGCGGCACAGGCACCGGAGCAGCACCTGTAATAGCAAAAGCCTGCAAAGACGCCGGGCTGCTTACAATAGCCGTTGTTACAATACCATTTAAATCGGAAGGCAAGGTAAGAATAATGCAAGCCATCGACGGAGTAAGCGAACTCAGCAACAACGTCGATTCGCTGCTCGTTATCAACAACGAAAAACTGCGCGAAATATACGGCAACCAGCCCGTATCCGTTGCCTTTGCAAAAGCCGACGATATCCTCACAACCGCCGTTAAGGGCATTGCCGAAATAATAACCGTTACCGGCTACATAAACGTTGACTTTGCCGACGTGGAAACCGTTATGAAAAACTCGGGCGTTGCAATAATGGGAATGGGAAAAGCGTCGGGCGAAAACCGCGCCATCAAAGCCATCGAAAACGCCCTTGCATCGCCACTGCTCAACTCAAACGACATAACAGGCGCCAGCAGCATACTCCTTAACATATCATCCGGAACCGGCGACTACGAAATAACAATGGACGAACTTGGCGAAATAACCGACTACATGTACGATGCAGCCTCGGAAGACGCACTCATTATACGCGGACTGTCGAAAGACGAAGCACTTGGCGAAGAAATAAGCGTTACCGTAATAGCCACCGGGTTTGAAGCAAACAGCATATTCCAGCCCTATAAAAGAAAAGAACAGCGGCAAACGGTAGAACTGCTGTCGAACAGCGCAACCACAGTCCCCCGCGAAACAGCATCGTCAGCCGAAGCAGACGATCTGTTTGTGGTTCAGGACAGAGGGAAACGGCAGGCTGTAAACGATTTTGAATATCAGACACAGCAGGTTATAGACTTTGACTCCGGACGCACCGAACACTACGACATCCGCCGTCAAAAAAACACTGACGACGACGAAGTAACCGAAAAAGCCGAAACCATACTTAAAAAAGCGCAGCACATACAGAAACTGCTGCAACGCGAAGGCTTCTCGAACAAGGCAATGAAAGAAAACATCGACACCTTTGAAGACGTGCCCGCATATATCAGAAGAAACATGCCCGTAAGCTCCGGCAATAAAGCCTCCGAAAGCAATGTGTCGAAATTCACCCTCAGCTACGACGAAAACAACGAACCCGTTTTCCGCGAAAATAATGCATACCTGAACGACAATGTTGACTGAACAGCAACTGATTCCCCTCAAATGAAACGCATACTTATTCCGGTATATTCAGTGGTAGCCATAGGAATTGCGGTAAATTTTTTCTACTACCGCAACCTATACAGGCAGGAGATGAACTACATAACAGGTCTTCTCGAAAAACAGACGCTGCTTGTGGGTGGAGATGTTGAAAAAGCCAACGCCACATTTATCAGCGACATTAACCGCCTTAACTTCGACACCGACATTCCGCAATTCTTCACAAGCCCGGCCAGCAGGTTTGCCGTTACCGAAAAACTGAAACTGTTTTCTGCAAAGTATGACAACTTCGTTACCGAAGTGAAACTGTACGACACAAACCGCAACGAATACACCCTCAAGAAAGACCCCGAAACAGGCGAGTGGCTC
The DNA here is from genome assembly GCA_031285575.1 of Bacteroidales bacterium. Classification (GTDB taxonomy): domain Bacteria; phylum Bacteroidota; class Bacteroidia; order Bacteroidales; family VadinHA17; genus LD21. The sequence goes on along the minus strand of JAITVX010000127.1, from coordinate 4,434 downwards.
GAACAGTCGTTTGAACTCCACATACAGAACGAAGTGTTTGAACGGGAACGGCTTGTCAACACACCACGCAAGTACGAATACTACATGCCGCTTATTGTGAACGGCGAAATAACAGGTAACGCCGTAGTGTCGGTTGACTATGTAAAATACTTCACCTCGCTTTTCGACGACTTCAACCTTAAAGACTACCAGTGGCAGTGGGTTGTTGACGACAGCGGCACAGTAATATTCAACAACTTTGGTGCCGGCATTGAATACCGGCAGCTCGGCAACATAATACAGGGTATTCACAACGGCAGTGTGTCATTCGACATTCACAGCGCACAGATAGACGGGCAGAGCCGCCAGATAATATCGGCCTACTACTCAACGCAGCTGCTGCAGCGCAACATAGGCATAGTGTTTTCAACCTACACCGACTTCTTCCAGAAAAACATTGCCCGCAACTCGCTGTTTGTTGTAACCATATCGGTTGTGCTCGTGCAGCTCATCATCAGCATACTCATTGCCTACATAAGGCGGCAGCGCAAAACCATGGAACAGCTTGCAGCCTCTGAAAAACTGCTCTTCAGCCTTATCGACGAGCTACCCGTCGGCATTATTATTCACAATAAAAACCGCGAAATAATAAAGGCCAACCGCATTGCCGCCAGGCAGTACGCATACGACGGCGAAAACGAAATGACCGGCAAGGTATTCCTCGAACCCTCAATGACCGAAGCAAACCGCTACCTGTCAAAGAACCCCAGCGTTACGTTAGCCCCCGAACAGCTTGTGGTAGTAAAAAAGGAAATAGGCGAAACACTTCTCTGCCGCCGCAGCCTGCCCATAACCATAAACGGACAGGAAGCCACACTCGAAATGCTGCTCGACATATCGGCAGGAGGGCAAAACATGGCCGACATTGCACAGTCGGAGTTCCTGCAGCGCATGAGCTACGAAATAAAAACACCGCTCAACGGAATAATAGGGATGGCCGACATACTTGCCGGCAGGCACTTCTCGGGCGAACTGGGCGAAGTAATAACCCTAATGTATAAATCGGCTGAAATACTGCTGAAGATAGTAAACGACATATTCGACTTCTCAAAAATTGAACAGAACAACATTATTCTCGAAGAAGTGCCGTTCAACCTGCATGAAGAACTCGAATGGTGCGCTGCAACAGCAGGGAAGATGATGCCTGCCAGCGTCAAATTCAACTTCAGCATCGATGGCGACATACCCAAAACCATCATAGGCGACCGGTTTCGCCTGAGGCAAATACTTATAAACCTCATAAACCACTCCATAGCCAACACCAACGACGGGCGCATAAGCCTCACCTGCAAACCCGCAAGTATCGAACGCGGTGTAGTTACACTACTCTTTACGCTTGCCGATACCGGCGTACCGTTCGACACGGCAGCCATAAACAAAGTGTTCGGCGAACACATCATCGTCAACGTAAACAACACCGACACAGGCAACAATACAGTATTCGGCTCAATAATAGCAAAGAGGCTCATTGAAATGATGATGGGTAAAATATATGCCGAAAGCCCGTCGGGCCTCGACGGCAGCAAAGGGCTGAAGGTAACGTTCAGCATACCCGGATTTACCGCAGGGCAACAGGCAAAAAACGTACCGTTCAGCAATATTACCGCCTTCAGCCACATCAAAGCCCTTGCCATAACCGGCGCCCGCAACCGCGACGACGAAACACTGGGCTACCTTCACCGCATAGGCATCGACCTGAAAATTACAACCTTTCATAAATCGACCATAAGCCAGATAAAAAACAACATCGCCCATACCGACAGCAAGTACAACCTGGTGGTAATATACGATGACACCGACATCAACGGATTTGACGTAGCCGCCGCAATATGGGATGAAAAACTGTCGCTCAACTTCATACTGTTCATCATTGCCGCAAAAGACAAAAGAGGCAACTACCTCCGGTGCGCCACAATGGGTGTTGACCGCTACCTTGTGAGGCCGTTCGAGATAACCGAACTTACCCAACACATCCGCGCATTGTTTCCCGAAATAGAAGCCGTGATGCCGCATGGTATCAATAAAAGTTCCCTTAGAGTGCTTGTTGTTGAAGACAACCCGATGGCGCAGCGTGTTACGGGTGCAATGCTGAAGTTCCTCGGCTACAGTTTCGACACTGCCGACGACGGCTATGAAGCCTGCCGTAAAGCCGGGCAGCAGAAATACGACCTCGTAATAATCGACATACTGATGCCCGGAATGGATGGCTTTGAGGCGGCGCAGCGCATCACCGAGCTCAACGGCGGCACGGTTATAGTTGCCACCTCGGCCACCGCCCGACCCGACATGACTGAACGCCTGCAACACGCCGGAATAAACGAGTTCCTGCCCAAACCCGTGCGCATTGACGACATTAAAAAGGTGTTTGCAAAATACTTCAAGGCATAACCCGCCCATGAACCGGAAGAAAACAGATGCCGCAACATTCCTCGAACTGTCGAAAACGATACCTGTATGCGACGTGCGTTCACCGCATGAGTACGACAGTGGCCACATACCCGGAGCCGTCAACATACCGCTGTTTACCGACACCGAACGCAAAGCCGTAGGGATAAAATACAAACATGAAGGACGGATGCCGGCAATAAACGAAGGGCTTTCGCTGGCAGGCCCTCATCTGGCCGGCAAGCTCGATGCGGCACACAGACTGTCGGCAGACGGACGCCTGCTTGTTTACTGCTGGCGCGGGGGAATGCGGTCGGAGTCGATGGCGTGGCTGTTTTCACTGGCCGGAATACGCACCTGCGTACTCGAAGGCGGCTACAAGGCATACCGCCGCCACATACTTGCAAAACTTGCCGAACAGCGCAAACTCATTATACTCGGCGGCCTTACCGGCAGCGGCAAAACGCATATCCTCAACTACCTTAAAACGCAGCAACAGCAGTCTATCGACCTCGAAGGGCTGGCCAGCCACAAAGGCTCGGCATTCGGCGCCCTCGGACAGGCGCCGCAGCCAACTACCGAACATTTTGCCAACATCCTCTACCGCGAATGGGCGGAAACACTTCCCTCTGCTCCGCTGTGGCTTGAAGACGAAAGCCGCAACATAGGCTCGGTATTTATGCCCGAAAAACTGTATGGCGCCATGCAGAACTCGCCAGTAATAGTGCTGATGATGGACATGGCGTTAAGGCTGCCAAGGCTGCAGCAAGAATATTCCGCCTTCCCCGAAAACGAACTTGCCGCCGCCGTGCAGCGCATTGCCAGGCGGCTTGGCGGCAGCAACGTAAACGAAGCCCTTAAAGCCATTGCCGCCGGCAACTTTGCCCGCGCAATAGAAATAACTCTCACCTACTACGACAGGGCATACCTCTACGGATTAAGCCGCAAACCGCCGCAAAACATAATTTACGTACATACCGATACCGACAACGTAAATGAAAATGCCGGCAGGATACTTGAAGCTGCCGGCAGGATAAAATGGGTAAATTGTTATTGACCTGTTTCGTTACTCTTTTTCAAGCCATTTCCATACGGCTCCAGCCAGCAGCGCTCCGGCAACGGGAGCGAGTATGAACAGCCATAGCTGTTGCACCGCCCAGCCGCCAGCGAAAAGAGCCTGGCTTATGCTTCGGGCAGGATTGACCGATGTGTTGGTTACCGGAATGGAAATAAGGTGAATGAGCGTCAGTGCCAATCCGATGGCCAAACCTGCAAAGCCTGCCGGAGCATTTTTGGATGTAGCTCCGAGGATTACGAGCAGGAACATAAAGGTCATAACCACCTCGCACACCAGGGCCGCACAAAGCCCGTATCCGCCGGGTGAGTGTTCGCCATAGCCGTTGGCGGCAAATCCGCCTGTTTCGCTGCCATTGCCCGTAACAATTACATACAGTATTGCGGCGGCCACTATTCCCCCCAGTATCTGGGCAACAATGTATGGCAGCAGTTCTTTGCCGCCGAACCGCCCGCCCGCCCACAGGCCTAAGGAAACAGCGGGATTGAGATGTGCGCCCGATATGCTTCCAATGGCGTAGGCCATTGTTACAACGGTTAAGCCAAAAGCCAGCGAAACGCCGACAAATCCGATACCCGCACCGGGAAAGTTACATGCCAGCACAGCGCTTCCGCAGCCGCCGAGTACCAGCCAGAAGGTTCCGATAAATTCTGCAAAATACTTTTTCATGATACTATAGTTTATAAAATACATAAATGGTTTTTGCTCATGGATTACAGGGACAAAATTATAGAAATATTCTGTGAAGTTTCAGATTTCTGCAAAGAAATTTCATTCGGGGGGCAGTATTATTAATTGATGTTACGCAACCCATATCAGGGAAATTGAATTTCCTACCTGGGAAATTGAATTTCCTACCTGGGAAATTGAATTTCCTACTTGGGAAATTGAATTTCCTACCGGGGAAATTGAATTTCCTACTTGGGAAATTGAAT
>JAITVX010000080.1 GCA_031285575.1 Bacteroidales bacterium | reverse complement strand
GCATGCATGCACCTCGGAGGACCAAACATGCACCTCGGAGGACCAAACATGCACCTCGGAGGACCAAACGTGCACCTCGGAGGACCAAACATGCACCTCGGAGGACCAAACGTGCACCTCCGAGGACCAAACATGCACCTCCGAAGACCAAACTCACGTTATGCTGTTCAGATTAAATATCAGATTTATGCTTCCAATTAATGCCGAAATATTACTTTTGTGCAACATTTTTATATTTATGACATGAAAAGCACCGTGTTTATTATTTTGGTCAGCATGCTGTCGAACATGCAGCTGTGCAGCAAGGAAGTCGAATTTTCAAACGTTCGCGGGTTTATATTCGGCTCAACATACAGCATTGTTTACCAGAGCAGCAAAACAATTGCTCCCGATTCGCTCAAAAAAAACATTGAAACAATACTGCACAGCTTTGAAAAATCGCTGTCGTCGTATGACAGCTCTTCCCTCATAAGCCGTATAAACAGGAATGAAGACGTGAAAGCCGATGCATACATTGAAGAAATATACAGCAACTCGGTTATGCTTTCCGAACTGAGCGGCGGGGCATTCGACATAACGGTGGGCCCGCTGATGCGCGCATGGGGTTTTGGTGCAAATGCAAACAGGAACTTCACCGAACAGAAACGCGACAGCCTGCTCGGCCTCGTGGGGATGGACAAGGTGAGGATGGAAAACGGACGGATTATAAAGTCGAACCCCAACGTGGTTATCGACTTCAATGCCATGGCCAAGGGCTTCTCGGTCGATTTGGTTGCGAGGCATCTCAACGGGCTTGGAATAGAAAACTACCTTGTTGAAATAGGCGGTGAGGTAAGAGTGCGCGGCACAAGGAACGGCAACCTGTGGCGCATAGGCATCGACCGCCCTTCCGACGACAACTTCGTGCAGGGACGCCTGCCGCTTCATGCCGTTATACAGATAACCGACAGGGCAATGGCCACATCAGGCAACTACCGCAGGTTCTACATCGAAGACGGCGTGAAATATGCCCACACGATGGATCCCAAAACCGGATATCCGGCACGCAACCGGCTTCTGAGCGTTACTGCACTTGCCGACGAATGCGGAATAGCCGACGGAATAGCAACGGTATGCATGGCGCTGGGACACGAAAAGGCAAGGGAATTCATAAACAGTCATCCCGAATACAGCGTTTTCATGATATACTCAACTCTCGACGGCGGAATGGAGTCGTGGATGTCGGAATCGCTTAAGGAATACATCACCGAAGCGGCACAGTAGGCCCGCCCGGAAGCCATTCACAACCGCCACTGCAGATGAGAAGTCGTTTTATCGTCGTGTTCTTTGCCATGCTGCCGTTTCAGTATGGCACATGTCAGAACAGCACCGGCGGCATAAGGGTTATGCTGTATAACGTTGAAAATTTATTCGATACCTGCAACGATTCGCTGAAGAACGATAACGATTTTTTGCCGTATGGAGCCATGGGATGGAGCCCCGCCCGATATAACAGGAAAATATCGTCGCTTTTCAAGACAGTGGTTGCGGCCGGAGAGTGGAACCCGCCCGAAATTGTTGCTTTCTGCGAGGTTGAAAACAGAAGGGCGCTTGATGACCTGATTTCCGATACATATCTTAACCGTTTTGACTATGAAATTGTTCATGAAGAGTCGCCCGACCCGCGCGGCATTGATGTTTGCCTTATTTACCGCAGGAGCCGTGCAGGGCTTTTGGCATACCGATATCTTCAGCCCTGCATGCCGGACGGCGGCGTGTTTAAAACCAGGAGCATGCTTTATACCAGGTTCCTTGTTAATGGCGATACGCTGCACTTTTTCGTAAACCACTGGCCATCGAGAACAGGCGGTTCGCTGGCAAGAACCGGCATGAGGATGGCGATTGCCGGGAGGGTGAAACAGTTCTGCGACTCGATTATGTCTGTAAACCCCGCAAGTAAAATAGTTATTGGCGGCGATCTGAACTGTTCGCCGCAAGACAGGGAAATTGAAGTTTTACTGGATGGCCCGGGCGGTTCGAGACTGATAAACCTGTCGGAAACACTTGCCGAAAAAGGCGCCGGTACATATCGCTACCGTGGCGCCTGGGAAATGATAGACCAGGTGCTGGTTTCAGAACCGCTGACAGACAAGGAATCGGCAATTTTCACCGACGCCGGAAGCCTGCGGATATTCGACGCGGCATTTTTGCTTGAAAAAGATCCGGCATATCCCGGTTTGTCGCCCAGCCCAACATATCGCGGGCGTCGATATAACGGCGGGTTCAGCGATCACCTGCCTGTTCTGCTCGACATTCACTTTAAATAACCGTATCGGCAGGTGCAAGGCCAAGCTCCCTGCCTTTTTCGAGCATCAGCTTTTTTGCCGCCTCATATTCGTTGGGTATAATGCCTTCGATAATTGCTTCGCGTATGGCGCTTTTGATTGTCCCGACGTCCCTTCCCGGCTTTATTCCGAAGGTTCTGATTATCTCCTCACCGTCAACAGGAGGCTGGAAGTTTCTCAGGGCGTCTTTTTCTTCTATCTCTTTCAGCTTTTGCCTTACTGTTTTGAAGTTATCGAGCCGTTCACGTTTTGTTGCCTCGTTTTTTGACGTTATGTCGGCTTCGCAAAGCATCATCAAAGCATCAATATCGTCGCCGGCTTCAAACAGAAGGCGCCTGACAGCCGAGTCGGAAACAATCTCCTGGGTAAGGGCAATCGGGCGCAGGTGGAGATCGATAAGCTTTTGTACATACTTCATCCTGTCGTTCATGGGCAGGCGCAGGCTCCGGAAAATACCGGGTATCATTTTGGCTCCAAGAAACTCGTGCCCGTGGAACGACCAGCCGATTTGCGGCGAGTATCTTTTGGTAACCGGCTTTGCTATGTCGTGAAGCAGCGCCGCCCACCTCAGCCATAAATCGTCTGTCTTTTTGCTGATATTGTCGAGCACCTTAAGCGAATGACGGAAGTTATCCTTATGCGCTTTCCCCTCAACGGTTTCAACTCCTTTCAGGTTATCGACTGCCGGAAGAATGAGCTTTAACAGTCCGGCCTTTTCCATCAGTATAAACCCTTTCGACGGCTGAGCGCACATTAATATCTTGTTGAGCTCGGCCACGGTTCTTTCGGGAGAAACGATGCCTGTCCTTTCCGCATTCCGTTTTATCGATTCAAATGTCTGGTTTTCTATGCTGAAATTCAGCTGTGTTGAAAAGCGTATGGCCCTCATCATTCTTAAAGGGTCGTCGGAGAATGTTTTATCGGGTTCCAGAGGGGTTCTGATTATTTTATCTTCAAGGTCCTGAAGCCCGCAGAACGGGTCGAGCAGTTCTCCGTAGTCATGTTTGTTCAAACTTACGGCCAGGGTATTTATGGTAAAGTCTCTTCTGTTCTGGTCGTCTTCCAAAGAGCCGGTTTCAACCGACGGTTTCCTCGATGTTTCCGAATACGATTCTTTTCTTGCGCCCACAAATTCCAGTTCATGGCCGAAGGCTTTAAACATTGCCGTTCCAAAATTTTTAAATACGGTTACATTAATACTCCTGTCAATGCTGCGGGCTGCTTTAACTGCAAAATCGACACCGCTTCCAAGCACTAGTATGTCAATGTCTTTCTTGCCGTTATTGCGGCCAAGGAGCATGTCTCTTACCCAGCCTCCTATTACAAATGTCTGAACATTTTCCCTGTCGGCAACCTCAGAAAGAATTGCAAAAATTTTATCCTCAAGATGTATCTTCATTTCAGGCTTTAAAAAGTTATAAAATAACGGCGCTAAGTTACAACTTATACTCTTTCTGGATTTGTTTCGTGGCTATATATTAAATACTTTTTTCATTTTCACTCCAGGGTGTTCTCAGCGTTTTGCCTGAATGCCGAACACTTACCCGCCGAGTATGCGGCGTTTCGAGCTCTACAATCGTTCGCCAGCCTGAAAGCCAATAAATCATTCAGACGGTTCCTGTGCAGGGGCATAGGAACGAAATAAAAATGTACAGATCAAAAAAACACATCGTTAAAATACAAGAACTAAGAAGCCGCATCAGATTTGAAATCTGATACGGCTTCCTGCTTTTAACTATAAAAAAAACCTTCGTATTACTGTTTAAACCTGTAGGGTTTCAGTTCTGGTAATTTAGCTATAATACACACATAAGAAGTTTAATATTAATTTATTCTACTTCAGTTTCCTGCAGCAGCCCTTCTTCTGGCACGCTCTTCTTTCATCCTGTTCAAATGATCGAGAATCTCTTGCTTATTGGGAACACCTGTCTTTGCATTAAGCCATTCAACAAACGCTTTGTCAAGTTCTTCCGGTGTTACATCAACAAAACGTTCATTGTCATATTTGAATTTGCCGGTCTGAATACAGAAAAAATTGAACTGATCGCGTAAAGCAGTGTATTCTCCGGAAATAAC
>JAITVX010000079.1 GCA_031285575.1 Bacteroidales bacterium | reverse complement strand
GGCGGCACAGGACGTCCTTCTATCAAATTTTCCGCTACACTGGCCAGAGCAACGTCCATTACGTGGCGAACAGGAAGATAACGCCCGGGTGCGACAGCCTGCTGATCATCAACCGCGACGTGCTGCACCGCTATTCGCGCCGGAAATGCAGCGGCAGCATCCTGCTCTTTACAGACGCCTTTCTATGCGGAACGGTTGAAAAGACCCGTTTCCTGAACAGTTACACGCTGCTGAACGACAATTACGCCGTTATCCCCATACGCTCGGAACGTCATGCGGCACTGATAGACCTGTATTTCTCGCTGATCAAGAAACTGCAACCCGGCAAGAAAACCGACTTCAGGCAGGAAACGGCAACCGTTGCGCAGCGGCAGCTCATAATTGCGTCGCGCAACTGGCTGCACAATCTGCTGATGACCATTGAGCGGGAGTACCGGCAGCGCAGCCCCGACCTGCCTGCACAGCCGGATGCCGACGAACGAATGCCGAAGTTCAAATCCCTGCTGAACGAGCATTTCCGGACGGAGAAGCAGGTCGGCTTCTATGCGGAGCAACTCTGCGTATCGGAGAAAAAACTGTCGCAGATGGTCGGTTCCGTACACGGCATTTCGGCCAAGACGTACATCAACGAGCGCATCATGCAGGAAGCCGTCTATCTGCTGGAACACACCACGCTCAACCAGGGAGAAATCGCCCTCTGCCTGGGTTTCGACTTTACCTATTTCGTTAAGTTCTTCCGCAAACATACGGGCGTTACCCCTGCCAGATACCGGCAGGAGAAAAGGGAAAGAGGGGGGAATAGGCCGGATGCCTAATGATGTACCAAATGGAAAAATACAGCAAACGGAAGAATTTCGTTCGTTTCCATGTTATTGCTTTCCTGTCTTATTCTAACGCGCTGTAGAGACAACAGTCAGTCAGCTGCTTTGCATTACAAACACTGCAAGGCGATTGTTGTATTTAATGTCGGTTTTCCTCCATTCCGAGATGGTTTTTGTTGCAATCGATTCTGTTGGCAGCGAAATATCGGCTGCAATGCACAGATTTGTGCCGGCATTGCATGTTTCGAGCAGCGCTTCTATTGTTTTATCATTGCGGTAGGGCGTTTCCATGAAAATCTGGGCGGCTCCGTCTGCCGATTTCCTTTCGATTTCCTTAATTTTCTTCGTCAGTTCGGCCGGTTTAACGGGCAGGTATCCGTTGAAGGCGAAGTTTTGTCCGTTGAGGCCTGATGCAACCAGCGCAAGGATGATTGACGACGAGCCTGCAGCCGTCGCTATGCGGTATTGGCGCTTGTGGGCAAGGCTGACTATCTTCGAGCCCGGGTCGGCGATACATGGCAGTCCGGCTTCGCTCATAAGACCTGCGTCGATGCCTTTTTCAAGTGGCGCAAGCATCTCTTCGAGCTCGCTGTAGCCTGTGTGTTCGTTCAATACGTTGAACAGACATTCGTCGATTGGGAAGTTTTTGTCTATTTGCCTTAAATAGCGTCGTGCAGTGCGCAGTTCTTCTACAATGAAATGCCGTAGCCGTTTTGTTGTTTCGATAGATTTTGCGGGAATAACATCGCGGGCGTTCTGCTGTCCGAGTATGGTTGGAATAAGGTAAAGCGTGCCGGGCATTTGGGGTTAAATTTTATGCGTCATCGTCTTTGAGTACCGAAATGCGTTGTTGCAACTTTTTCCAGTGTTTTGATTTGTTCTTATAAATCAAAAATTTGCACAGTTTGTATTTGAATTGCATCAATCCGCGATAATCATCCGGCGCCATACGATACGTTACATCCGGATTTTCTGTAATTACATCATTGATGGCCCTTGTATATACCGCTGGCCCTGTGAGGGAATGTACATCGTGCGGAAATTTATTTTGCTCGATATTCTCGACGATATATTCGATCACTCTTTCGAGAAACGGGTGATTTTTATCGAAAACAAGCGCCCACTGGGTAAAGAAAGGGTGGGGGCCTTCTCGCGCAATAAAGGCGGTATCGTCTTCTTTTAGGTATTCGTCTAAGCTGACAAGAAGGTCGCTGTCCAAATCCAGATAGACGCCTCCCGTTTTATAAAGAACGGCGTATCTGAAAAAATCGGCTTTGGCGGCTCCTATCTGAAGTTTCCGGTAGGCGCGATATATCCTCGTGTTGAACGAATCTTTAAAAAAATCATCAATCCGGTTATCGTCATAGAACTCATATTTATATCCCGGATTCTTTTTCATGAAACGGTAGATATAAAACCGTGTTAACCAAGGAATGTTTTTGGTTTTAAACGTTTGATAAATTACTTTGGGTATTGACATCATCAGGATTTTTAATGAACATATTTCATTGTTCATGTAATATTTTGCCAAAAGTAGTAAAATTTATTGACGGCGGAATGTTATTGTTTTATATTTCGATGGTGTCGGGTGTTTTTTGTTAAGTTTGCGGTGTAAATATAAAGTGGTGAAAATAACGTTTCTTGGCACCGGAACCTCGCAGGGAGTGCCTGTTATAGCATGCGAATGCAGCACTTGCAAATCGATCGATTTTCGCGACAAACGGCTACGGTCGTCGTTGCTGGTTGAAACGGACGGTGTTACTTTTATTATCGATGCAGGCCCCGATTTCAGGCAGCAGCTGCTAAGGGCTGATGTAACCAGCCTCGACGCTATTTTACTGACGCATGAGCATAAAGACCACATTGCGGGGCTTGACGATGTTCGGGCATTTAACCATAAAAGCCGGTCGGCAATCGACATTTATTCGGAAGTCCGGGTTCAGCAGGCTATACATAAGGAGTATTCGTATGTTTTTGCCGAGGTGAAGTATCCCGGCGTTCCCAACATGAGGCTGTGTACGGTTTCCGACGATGTTTTCAGTGTTGGCGGCGTGGAGATACAGCCTGTAAGGGTGCTTCACTGGCATTTGCCTGTGTATGGGTTCCGTGTTGGCGATTTTGCATACATAACCGATGCCAACAGCATTCCCGGTGAGAGCATGAGGCGGCTTGCCGGCGTGAAGTATTTTGTTGTTAATGCGGTGAGGAAGGAGAAGCATGTGTCGCACTTCTGTTTGAGCGAGGCGATAGGGCTGATAAGTGAGCTTTCGCCCGAAAAGGCGTTCATTACACACATAAGCCACGAGATGGGGCGTCATGCGGATGTTTCGAGGGAGCTGCCCGACGGAGTTTGCCTTGCCTTCGACGGCTTGTCGGTTTTAATCGACAAATGACCCCTACATTCTGTTTCTGTTTACGTTCCTGTAAGTTTTCGACAGTTTTTTCCGGTATCCGGGCGAATAGAAATATCTGTTCCTGCCCAATTGCGTAGAGTTAGCCTTTGAAGCTTCAATTCTTCTGGCCTTATAGTAGCTTTTCTTTTTTGACGGTGCGCATGCAGCGCATGCCAGAAAGAAAGTCAAAAGAAATATATAATATTTAAATCTGCCTGTGAACATTGTTTTTTGCGATTTTTAATCGGCGATAAAAATAGAATATATTTTTGTAACTAAAAAAAAGTGCATAATCAATTTCATTATTGCCGGATATTTTACCCGTTTTTTTATGCGGCTGCAGATGTTTTGAGAAAACATGGCTTCTGAAAAACTCCGTTTCAGGAGTTCAAAAATAGTACTTTTTTCAGAAAGCACTTTCCATGAATCATGGAACGGCACTTTTTTTCAAACGATGCCTTTCATGAACCAAGAAACGGCACCTTTTTCCGGGAAGCACATTTCATGAACCATGGAATGACACTTTTTTTCAAACGATACCTTTCATGAATCATGGAACAGCACTTTTTCCTGGAAGATACCTTTCATGAACCAAGGAACGGCACCTTTTTCCGGAAAGCACATTTCATGAACCAAGGAACGGCACTTTTCCCTGGAAGATACCTTTCATGAACCATGGAATAACGTTAAAAAAAATTATTGTTAAAGCCGCTGCAATTCTGTTGAAAATTGCATTTACAGGTTCCGATTTCAATACCTCGCAAACAGCTGCACTTAATAATGAGGTAGCCAATAATTATCCCGGTGTACAAATTGTTTTTTTACATTTTCGGAAGAAGTCTATTTAAATAATCCTACTTTTGCGGCGTTTTGAAATTATTAAGTAATCGTGAAATGAAAACAGATATTAACGAGAGGGCTGCCGACAATATCCGCATACTGTCGATGGCAATGGTTGAAAAGGCAAAATCGGGACATCCGGGAGGAGCAATGGGGGGCGCCGACTTTGTGCATATACTTTTTTCAGAGTTCATGAACTTTGATCCGTCAGACCCTTACTGGATTAACCGCGACAGGTTTTTTCTCGACCCCGGGCACATGTCGCCCATGCTTTATTCCATACTGGCCCTTACCGGCCGTTTTACGGTTGAAGAACTTAAAAGTTTCCGCCAGTGGGGAAGCCCTGCACCGGGACATCCGGAACTTGACGTTGCAAGAGGCATTGAAAACACTTCGGGGCCGTTGGGGTTGGGGCACACAATGGCAGTGGGCGCAGCAATAGCCGAAAAATTTCTTGCTGCAAGATTCGGAGAACTGTTCAATCATAAAATTTACACATTTATATCCGACGGCGGCATACAGGAAGAAGTATCGCAGGGAGCAGGCCGCATAGCCGGACATCTGGGGCTTAACAACCTTATAATGTTTTACGACTCGAACAACATACAGCTTTCAACCGAAACAAATGCTGTTAGCAGCGAAGATACCGCAATGAAGTACGCCTCGTGGGGCTGGAACGTAACAACCATCGACGGCAACAACCCCGCCACGATAAGGGAAGCGTTGACCACCGCCCAGTCTGAAAAAGAGAGGCCAACGCTGATAATAGGCAAAACAGTAATGGGAAAGGGATTATTAGACAGCGCCGGAAACAGCTTTGAAGGGAAAACCTCCACCCACGGTCAGCCGGTAAGCGATGCCGGAGGCTCTTTCGGGAAATCGGTACTGAACCTCGGCGGCAATCCCGATGAACCTTTCGCAATCTTTGAAGACGTAAAAGAATACTACAGTAACGTTCTTAAAAGAAAACAGGCCTTAGCTTCGCAGTGGAAAGAGAAGCATCGTAGATGGGCAGAACAGAATCCTGCGCTTTATAAAAAATTGAACGACTTCTATTCGGGAAACATACCCGATATTGATTTCAACGCTATTAACCACAAGGCCGACCAGGCAACACGCACGGCATCTTCGACAATACTTGCGGTTTTTGCAAACAAGATAGAAAATATGATAGTTGCCTCAGCCGACCTTGCCAACTCCGACAAAACAGACGGCTTTCTGAAAAACACCCGAGCGTTTGCCCGTAATGATTTTTCGGGAGCATTCCTTCATGCCGGTGTTTCAGAGCTTACAATGGCGGCAATAATGAACGGAATGGCGTTGCATGGCGGCGTAATACCTGCATGTGGAACCTTTTTTGTGTTTTCCGACTATATGAAACCGGCCCTGAGGCTGGCGTGCCTTATGAAGCTTCCTGTGAAATATATATGGACTCACGATGCTTTCCGCGTAGGCGAAGACGGCCCCACGCATCAACCCGTGGAACAGGAAGCGCAGATCCGCCTGATGGAACAACTGAAAAACCATTCGGGGAAACAGTCAACGTTGGTGCTTCGCCCCGCCGATGCCGTCGAAACCAACGTGGCATGGAAAATGGCGATGGAAAATACTTCGACGCCCACGGCGTTGATCCTTTCGCGCCAAAACATCAAGGACGTTCCCGCGCAAAAAGGTTCCACACGCTACGCCGACGCGCTGCAAGCCGAAAAGGGCGCTTACGTGGCGTGGAAAAACGGGGATAAAC
>JAITVX010000052.1 GCA_031285575.1 Bacteroidales bacterium | reverse complement strand
CTGGTAAAGGCGCCATAAATCCCCTGCGTATATGATAATGAATCTATCGCCTGTGCATTAACAGTGTATTTCCCGTTAAATTCATGCTTGACTTTTGAAAAGCGGGCATTCTCTGTTTTGGGATCGAGTAAAAAGAGGTAGGTGTCCTTTTGGGTTGGGTCGTTTATGTTGTACACATATACAATAAAATAACTGTGCCAGGAAGTTTTTGAATCGAAAGTAACGTCAAACCCAATTAAGAAAGGATCACTGGCCGTAGCTGATGGTATTGTGATATAAATTCCTTTAAAATAATCGGTAAAATCTATTTCCGCAGTATCTGAAGCATGAAAAAGTTTTGCAGGCTCGCGTATAAGGCGTTCGCCGAACGAATTGGGAAGGGTCATCTCTATATCATTTACCGTTGTATCGCTTCTTAATGCCGGAATATTGACCGAAACCCCATCCCCGGTAGTGTCAACAGGAGTGTCGGAATAGTATGCGGCATTACGGTACAGCGTGTTCGATATTTCTGAAATTCTCAGATATTTTGAGTTGTTATTTGTGCCGTAATGTGATGTTACCCTAAGATGCAGTTTAACCGAATCAACCCCCAATGAATCTCCCTTCCATGCTTTGTTAAGTCTTAGTTGCGAAACAAATCCACTTGTTGTAGTTCCAAGATAAGGGTCGTTATAGCTGCCTATGTATGGCCTGTATGTGGATTGTGTATTTGTAGGGTAAATGTAATCTGTATATGATGTTACTCCAAACGTGTCTGTTGAGAAGATGGAAATATGGTCGCTGCCAGGAAGTATTCCGCTTCCAAGCATTGTGGGTTTCTCTTCACACGAATTAAGCAGCCATAGGCCTGCAAAAAGGATTCCGGCAAATGCCGCTTTTCTGAACGTCCGGTAAACATAAATAAACGGTAAACGTAATTTATATCCGGTATTACAATAATATCTGGTCATAAAATTCATTATATGCATCAATATACTGCGACTCGTCTTTAAACGGAAGAACCGGCTTGTTAATTGTTGTAACGTATTGGGCAAGTTCTTCGTTTATTGTTTCACTTCCTATAATTATTCCGTCGGAATACCTGATTGCCAGTTTTGAGATATTAACAAAGTCGGGGTTTTTAATAAGCTTAAGGTTGTCGCCGTCTATTCCATCGAAACGCAGCTTGTCGGCAAACGTTGACCTGAACGGAGTTTTGAAATCATTATTGTATATGGAAAAAATAACCCTGTAATTGTTAAAAAGCGGGTCGTCACTGTAAACACTCCTGAGATAAACGGGAACCAGCGCCGACATCCAGCCGTGGCAATGGATAATATTGGGAGCCCACTTCAGTTTTTTCACAGTTTCTATAACTCCCCGAGCAAAGAACAGGGCACGCTCATCGTTGTCTTCAAATTCTTTCCCATTTGAATCGCATACAACGTGCTTCCTGTGAAAATAATCGTCGTTGTCTATAAAATAAACCTGCATGCGGGCAGCCTGTATTGAGGCTACCTTTATTATAAGCGGATGATCGGTATCGTCAATAATTAAATTCATTCCCGAAAGGCGTATAACCTCATGAAGCTGGTTACGTCTTTCGTTTATACAGCCATACTTGGGCATAAAAGTACGTATTTCCTTGCCCCTTTCCATAATTCCCTGTGGCAGATATCTCCCTATTCTCGACAATTCCGTTTCTTCGAGATATGGAGTTATTTCCTGTGAAATGAATAATACTTTTTTACTTTCCATCAAAAAACTGCAGCCAACCTTGCCGCTAATTATTTACGGCGCGAAGATAATAATAAAAATCGATATATATTTTATAACTCAAAAATCAAAATGTTTATTATTGCAAAAAAGCGTATCCGGATTTTTTTGTTTAGGTTTGCGGAAAATTACATGCTATGAAAGTTACAGACACAATAAAGGGATTAAGAAAACATATTTCAGATAGCGGACTTTCGCCGCTGGCACTTGTTCCCACGATGGGGGCGCTGCACAACGGCCATATTTCGCTGGTTGAAAAAGCTGTTGGCGAGTGCCCCATAACGGTGGTAAGCATTTTTGTAAATCCAACACAGTTCAACGATAAAAACGATCTGAAAAACTATCCACGCACGCTTGAAAAAGATCTTGAGATGCTCGGGAAGGTTCTCGGAGAACATGATGTTGTTTTTACTCCGCCGGTTGAAGAGATGTATCCTGAAGAAGACAGACGGGTTTTTACATTCGGCAACCTCGATAATGTTATGGAAGCCGTTCACAGGCCAGGCCATTTCAACGGAGTGGCCCAGATTGTAAGCCGCCTTTTTGAAATAGTAGCACCCGATATTGCCATCTTCGGACTGAAAGACTTCCAGCAGCTTGCCGTTATCAGGGAACTTGTAAAACAAACCGGTAATAAGGTCAGAATAATCGGCAGCCCAATTATAAGGGAAAAAGACGGTCTTGCAATGAGCAGCCGCAACATGCTTCTCGAACCTGCAATAAGGAAAGATGCAGCCATCATATATAAAACAATAACCAGTGCTGCCGCAATGCTGCAGAACAGTGATATTCCGGAAACGAAACAGTATGTAAAAAACGAAATAGAAAAACCTGAAAACTTCGAGCTTATTTATTTTGAAATTGTTGATGACGAACAGCTGATTCCGATAAAAAGCAAACGGGAAATGAATAAAAACATGAAATACTTTGGCTGCATAGCCGTTAAAGCTGGTAACATAAGGCTTATTGACAATGTTGAAATATAATCTATGTGTTGTCGTTCGTTGTCCCTCTACGTGTCGAAATTATCGCAAATAACTGTAATTAAGAATAATATTCTCACAATCTCTATTGAAATAATATGTTCCCTGTGCCTGATATTAAGGGTCGATGCGCTCACAGGTAATTTTTCATCAACGAATAATTCAGTCTGGCCTTAAAAGCATCATATATGCCGGTGGAACTCCTATTACCGTATGCTGCTGCACATGGCTGTGCAAGCGTGCCCGGGCCCGTGGTGGAAGTTGCACAAGGTTGTGCAAGCGTGCCGATAGCCGTGGTGAAGGTTGCACACGTCTGTGCAAGTGTGTTGAAGCCTGTGGCGGGGGTTGCACAGTGTTGTGCAAGCGTGTCGATGACCGTGGCGAGGGTTGCACAGTGTTGTGCAGGTATGCCCAACCGTATGACGATACTGTAATCTATTTATGAACAAATGAGGGGACTGTTTTGCCGATTAATTTTGCAGTAGAAATAAATAAAAATTTCAAAAAAACATATATGCGTAAAACTACATATATAAAAATGGAGACTCCGTATCCTTAAATTTTGTACGTTTGGCCTGAAAAAAACAGACGCTTTGCATCATGCAATTAAAATTATGGTAAGTTTGTAATTATTTATATTGATTTAATTGATGAATTTATCCGTTTACATTAAAGCCTGCATTTTATCACTGCCTGTTATCTGTTTAAACTCATGCGCCAAAATCGGTTCGCCTACGGGCGGCCCCAGAGACAGGCAACCTCCGGTGGTTTTGGCAACCATTCCGGAAGCAAATTCAGTAAATTTCAAGGACGACAGGATTGTAATAACGTTCAATGAGTACGTTGCGCTCGATAACATAAACGACAACCTCATTGTATCGCCGCCGCTTGCAACAAGGCCGAAGGTGTGGCTGAAAGGAAAAAGCGTTATTGTGGATATTGAAGAAGATTTGAGAGAAGATTTTACATATACATTCAATTTTCAGAATGCAATAAAAGACCTCAATGAGGGAAACATACTTGAAGGATACCGGTTTGTTGTTGCAACAGGCCCCACACTCGATTCGCTTTCGGTAACAGGCAATGTTTACTATGCCGAAAACCTCGAAACACCCGAAAAGATTTTCATACTGGCGCACGGCAATCTTGCAGATACGGCGGCAGTAAAAACCCTCCCCGACTATATAGGGGTAATTGACCGTTTCGGATATTTCAGGATAGACAATATGAAGCGTGGCAGTTACAACCTGTACGCCCTTAAAGATGTTGACAATAATAAAAGATATAACCTTCCCGACGAAGAGTTTGCATTTTTAGACCATCGTGTTGAAGTAACAGCCGACAGTTCGTGGATACCGCCTGCTGTTGCAGATACAGCGGCAACCGAGGAACCGGCTTCAGTAACAGTGGCCACAGAGCAGGATGTACAGGGGCAGGATGGCGATACGGTTGCTCTGGATGGAAAATACAAACTGTTCATGTTTAAAAAAGCAGTTACAGCGCAATACCTTAAATCGTCGCAAAGGAAGTCGAAAAGCCAGCTCGAGTTTATCCTTTCGCTTCCTCCTAACGACATGGACTTCGAGTTTTCACTGCCCGACACACCGGCGGAAAACATGTTTATTGCCGAACACAGCGCCGGCAGAGATACTTTACTTGTGTGGCTAACCGATTCAACGCTTATGGAAAACAATCCGCTGGCGGCAAACATAAGATATCCGTTTACCGACTCCACCGGAATGGTCGATTACAAAACAGACACCGTAAACCTGCGGTATGTAGAAGCCCGCACTCCGCGCAATGCCGTTGCCGAAAAACCGGTGCCACTGGCTATTGCCACCAGCTTCGCGGCAGGAGGAGTACGCCCCGGCGAAAAACTTGTTCTGCGTTCGGAAACGCCTCTTGCTCCCCCCGACACGTCGCTTATAAAACTGTTCAGCATAAACGAAAAAGATACACTGAAGGCTCCATTTTCATTACTCCGCGACAGTTTGACGGCAACAAGATATATTCTTGAAACAAATGTACTGCCCGACAGACGATACCTTTTCATAGCCGATTCGGGTGCGTTCAGAGACATATATGATAAATATTCCGACTCAACGGGCATTGTCTTTTCGCAGAAACCTGAAACTTCCTACGGCAAGCTGTCGTTCAACGTACAGAATGCAGAAGGGCCCGTAATACTACAGCTTCTTGGCAAAGATGAAACAAAGGTAATAATGGAGCGACGCATGGAAGGGCAGGGAAAAGCCGAATTTCCGCTGCTCGACCCCGGAACATACAGGGCCAGAATAATCTTTGATGCCGACAGCAACGGAGTATGGACAACCGGAAACTTCGAGAAAAAGCTGCAGCCCGAACAGGTTTCGTATTATCCTGACGAAATAGAGGTAAAAGCCAGGTTTGATATAGAACAGGACTGGGACGCATCAGTGCGTAATGAAAAAAACCGGAAACTGAGGACAGTAAAGAAATAAAACACCAAATAAATGAGCGCTATGAAAAAAGTTATGGCAGGTGTAGATATAGGCGGAACAAATACCGCTTTCGGCCTTGTTGACAGCGAAGGCAATGTATATGAAAAAAACAGTATCCTGACTAAAAACTATCCCGACGTTAATGAATTTGTTGCAGCGCTGTCGGGCGCAATAAAAGAACTTGCAGGCACCGGCACCGGTTACGAACTTGCAGGCATCGGCATCGGCGCCCCAAATGCCCGGTATTACAGGGGAACCATTGAGCTTGCCCCCAATCTTCCATGGAAAGGAGTAGTGCCTCTGGCGGAAATGATTGGCAGGCAAACCGGTGTTCCGGTTACCATTACCAACGACGCCAACGCAGCCGCCGTTGGCGAAATGGTATTCGGAGCAGCCAGAGAAATGAAAAATTTTATAGTACTGACCCTCGGCACGGGGCTGGGAAGCGGAATTGTAATCGACTGCGGGCTTGTTTACGGACACACTGCATTTGCCGGCGAACTGGGGCACACAACAATTGTGCATGGAGGCAGGGAATGCGGCTGCGGTAAAAAAGGATGCCTCGAAACATACGCATCGGCATCGGGCATCGTAAGAACGGTTTTATATTTACTTAGCGAAATGAACGCCGACAGCCCCCTGCGCAACATGGCTCCTTCGGCCATAACATCGAAAATAATTGCCGAAGCCGCAGCCGGCGGCGACCCCGTTGCAGTAAAAGCAATGAGCCACACCGTCGAAGCACTCGGAATGGGCATCATCAATGCCATAGTATTTTCCAGCCCCGAAGCCGTGTTCCTGTTCGGCGGGCTTGCAAAAGCCGGCGACATGCTCTTTAATCCGGTGAGAGAATATGTTGATGAAAATATTATGCCGGTTTTCAGAGGAACCGTAAGCATTCTTCCGTCGGGTATTTCCGAAGACAACGCAGCCACTCTTGGAGCCGCAGCCCTGGCCTGGAATGATTTTGAAAGGTAATAACAGTCTTCTTCAGGGAATACGCAACATGGTTTTAAAATGGAGTTCTTTCTTGAAAAAATAGCCGCGTCGTCATACAAAAAGTATGGAAACAGCCTTAACAGGCACTGCTTTGTATTTCCTAACCGCCGGGCCGGAATCTTTTTCCTTAAATACCTGTCGTCGGCCATTGAGCGCCCGGTATGGGCGCCGGAGGTTATGACCGTAACCGAGCTGTTCAGGTCATATTCGGGTCTGAACGTTGCAGAATACGAAACATTGCTGTTTGACCTTTACAGAGTTTACAGGAAGATTATGAAATCGCCTGAACCGTTCGACAGTTTCCTTTTCTGGGGCGACATACTTCTGAACGATTTTGACGATATTGACAAATATCTCGTAAACAACAGTGCACTGTATGAAAATCTTTCCGACATAAAGGATATAGACAGCCGGTTTGGCTCGCTTACAGACAGCCAGATTGCAATAATAAGGCAGTTCTGGATAAATTTTAATCCGGAAAAACCGACCGGACAGAAAAAGGATTTTATAAACCTGTGGAACAGTCTTGAAAACATATATTCGGAATACCGCTGCATGCTTAAAAGCAAAAATACCGCTTACGAGGGAATGATTTTCAGGGAAGTTGCCGAAAACGCGAACAGCCTGTTTGAAACAGGCCTGCGCTGGGACACGGTGCATTTTGCAGGGTTTAACGCACTCAACGAATGCGAGAAAAAGGTTATGACGGCGCTTAAAGGAAACGGGGCTGCACGGTTTTACTGGGATTACGACAATTCATACGTTTACAGCCAGGGATACAACTCTGCAGGATATTTCATGAAGAGCAACATTGCCGCGTTTGGCAACGACATGCCTGAAGAATGGAACTGCGAAACGCTCCTGTCGGGCGGCGGCCAGGAAAAGGCTAAGCGCACGGTTATAAGCGCCTCGTCGGATGTTGCGCAGGTAAAAGCCGCAATGTCGGTTCTTGAAAACATGCAGGTAAACAGCCATGATGCCGCTCACGAAACGGCAGTTGTGCTTTCTGACGAAAAGCTTCTTGTTCCGGTTCTTTCGAGCCTTCCGCAAAATACGGGCGACGTGAACATTACAATGGGCTATCCGCTGAGGCAAACGGCAGCCTGCATGCTGGTGAACAGCATCGCGAGCCTCCAGCAAAATGCCAGAACGGTAAACGGAGTAGCCTGCTTTCATTACGCCGATGTTCTGAACATACTTAAAAACAAAACGGTTTCAGACGCATTCAGCTCTGCCGCCGTTGCCGCAGGCGAAATAGAAAGCGGCAACATGGCGTCTGTACCCGAAACGTTTTTTGCAGGCAGCAGCGGCCTCAACACAATATTCTCCAGGCCGCAGGGCGCTGCGCAGTATTCTTCATATATTATAAGCGTATTGTCGGCAGTGGCTTCAGGACATGCAGACGACAGCGAAGATCTTTTCCGGAGAAGACTGCTGAACGAGCAGTTTTATCGCATTGCGCTGACCGTAAACCGGCTTGGCGACATTGTTTCTGCCGGCGATATTGAATTTTCAGGCGCCACATACATGCGCCTGCTCGAAAGGATGCTGAGCATACAGACAATACCGTTTTATGGCGAACCGCTGTCGGGCGTACAGATAATGGGCATACTTGAAACAAGGGCGCTCGACTTCAAAAACATAATCATACTGTCGGTAAACGAAGGAATAATGCCATCCGTTTCTTCGCCGGCATCGTCATGTATTCCCTTCAGTCTCCGCGAAGCATTCGGGCTTCCGTCTGTCAACCACCAGGAATCTATTTATGCATATCACTTTTTCAGACTGCTGCATCGCGCCGAAAATGTTACATTTATCTACAATTCAAATACCGACGGATTGCGGAGCGGAGAAATAAGCCGCTTCCTTACGCAGATGAACTTTAATCCCGCACTTAAACCGGAAACGTTTGCGCTGTATTCAGAAATAAAATCACAGGCCGCTGCAAAACACACCGTTGAACGCACCGCCTCACATCAGGCAAAACTAATGCAGGTGTATTCGGAAGAAAACCGGAGGGCGCTTTCTCCGTCGGCAATAAATACATGGCTGCATTGCAGGATGAAGTTTTATTACAGATATGTATGCAGCCTCTGCGAGCCCGCCGGCATAAAAACCGACATAGATGCGGCAATGCTGGGCCTGATGCTTCATGATACAATGAAGTCGATTTACGAACATGCCGAGGGAAAGGCAATAGATAAAAGTTTCATTGAATCGGTCATACATGAAAAGCAGTATATTAAAGATAAAATCGAAACATCCGTAGCCAGCATACCGGGTTTCAGACTCTCAGGTACGGAAGATGACGGAGCGGTGCTGATAGTAAAGGAAGCGCTGTTTAAGTACATCGTTAATATTTTAATGGCCGACACCGCATTCATGCCGCTTAAAATACTTGGCCTCGAAAAGCAGGCGCATTTCACGGCAGACGCAAACACGGCAAACGGCAAGTTTAAAGTTACCGTTGGAGGTATTGTTGACAGGATAGACATTCAGGGAAATACGGTAAGGGTGGTTGACTATAAAACGGGCGACGTGTCGCAGTCAATAACCTCCGTGTCGGAACTTTTTAACGACGACAGGAAGAAAGAACACGACGGCTGGCTGCAAACGCTGATATACTGCGAAGCGCTGTATGGCAAAACAGACGGCTTGCCGGTAAGGCCTTCAATATACAGAATACGCAAAACGGCAGGCCAGGGCCGTAACGACATGCTGCTTGTAAAAACAGGAAAAACACAGCATGAAATTAACGACTATTCGGAAATAAGAACTGAATTTATTGCCGGGCTAAGCAGTGTGGTTAACCTCATTTTCGATGAACACGAACCGTTCAGCATGACATCCGGGCAGGAAATAAAATGCAGATACTGCGCCTACAGAACATTATGCATGCGATGACGAAAGACATAAAATCTCATGCGTTTGTCCAGAGCGCTGTTTGAGTATCGACAAGTGCAAACGATTTCCGGTGATACGGGGTTATGCCGTATTTTGCAATGGCCCTGCGGTGGGCGGCCGTAGGATAGCCACGGTTTTTATTCCATCCATATTCGGGAAACTCGCCATGCAGCTGCTCCATATACTCGTCGCGGAAGGTTTTTGCAAGTACCGACGCGGCGGCAATCGAGCTGTATATCGAGTCGCCTTTCACCACCGTTCTGTGGCCTGTGTTTTGGTAGGGATAGAACACCGAACCGTCAACAATAATAAACTGCGGCCGGACCGCAAGCCCGTCGAT
>JAITVX010000033.1 GCA_031285575.1 Bacteroidales bacterium | reverse complement strand
CAAACCGGTCAAACTGTGCGGACATCCGCAAATGTAACAGCTTCCAAATGTCATCACGCCATTATGCCACAAAATTTGGGGTGGAAACTCGCAATGACGGGTGCGGTTGCTTCAGGCTCTGCCTTCGCAATGACGAGGCCGAATACTGCGTTTGAAATAACATACTGCATATTTTCCGAAGAAGTCTAATTTAAGAACCCGTGGAGTGCTGCCGGTATTTTTACATTCACCAGACCTCATGCAATGACGAACAGGGTAGCGAAGTCCAGTTTCCATAAGAAGTCTGACAGGCATTCTGCATGTTTTGATAATTATTTTGTTTAATATTGCCTGCCAGTTTTTTACAGCAGTTATATGTTCCGCAGTTGTATTATTATATTATTATATGTGCTGGTTGCCTTTGCAGGCTGTCGGCAGAGGGCTTGCGCACAGGGAAACGCCCCGGTTGCCATAAGCGGATATGTGTCTGATGCCGCAACCGGCGAACGGCTTGCCGGTGTAACCGTGGTAGAAACCAATCTGAAAAAAGGAACGGTAACCGATGAAAACGGATTTTACTCCATACACATACCGCCCGGCAACTGGTCGCTGCAGGTATCGTATATAGGATACAGCCCGCTGATAAAAACAGGCAGGTCGCTGAGTGCTGCTACCTTTAACTTTGAAATGGAACATAACGACATACAGCTTGGTGAAGTTGTAGTTGAAGCGCAGCGCAGGGATGAAAACGTGAGAGCTGCAGCAATGGGTGTTGTGAAGCTCGACATAAAGGAAATCAGAGTTATACCGCCGTTCCTTGGCGAAGTTGATGTTGTAAGGGCGCTTCAGCTTATGCCCGGTGTGCAGGCAACAAGCGAAGGCTCTACAGGATTCAGCGTCAGGGGTGGCAACTCCGACCAGAACCTCATCCTGCTCGACGATGCTCCGGTTTACAACTCCGGACATTTACTCGGTTTTTTTTCAATATTCAACAACGATGCCGTAAATGACGTTACACTGTATAAGGGCGATATTCCGGCGGCATACGGCGGCCGGCTGTCGTCGCTGCTCGATGTTGAGATGAAAGAGGGCGACATGACGAAACACAGCGTTGCCGGAAGCGTCGGGACAATATCGAGCAAACTTACTGTTGACGGCCCCGTTGTTAACGACAGAACCACCTTTCTTATTGCCGGAAGGCGCACCTACGCCGACCTGTTCCTGCCTTTTGCCAAAGACGAAAACCTGCACGGACACAGCCTCTACTTCTGGGATGCCAATATGAAGCTTTCGCACGTCGTAAACAAAAGCAACAGGGTATATCTGACCGGCTATTCGGGGCGCGACGTTTTCGGCACAAGCGATACCCGCATGAGTTTCGGCAACACAACCGCGTCGCTGAAGTGGAACCATGTTTTCTCGCCAAACCTCTACATGGATGCGGGGCTGTTGTTTTCGCGCTACAATTATAATATCGGCTTCGAGGGCAGCGACAGCACGGGCATCGGAGCGCAGTCGTTCACATGGGCATCGGATGTTGCCGATGTGCAGCAGAGGCTCGACTTTACCCATTATATTAACGCCAGGCATAAACTGCAGTACGGTCTTTCGGCCATATACCACTCTTTTTTCCCCGGCAAAATAAGCGGCAGCGACGGGAATACCGATTTCAGCCTCAACCTGCCTTCGACACATGCCGTTGAAAGCGGCGTTTATGCCAGCGACGAGTTTAAGGTGTCGGAAAGCCTTACGCTCAGGTACGGCATAAGGCTTTCCATGTTTCAGAATATGGGTAAAGCCACAGCCTATACCTTCGACAGCAATTATATGCCTGTCGATTCTGTTTCATATCGGGCAGGCGATATCTACAATACCCATCATGGCATCGAGCCGCGTATTGCTTTTACATGGCTTCTCAACGGAGTGTCGTCGGTAAAGGGCAGCTATTCTCATACCGTGCAATTTGTTGCGCTGGCACAGAACTCAGCCTCCGGAACACCCCTTAACGTATGGTTTCCGGCTTCACCAAACATTGAGCCGCAACTGTGCAACCAGTTTTCCACAGGGTACTTCAGAAATTTCAGATCAAATATGTACGAAGTATCGGGTGAAGTATATTATAAAAGTCTCCGCAACCTGATAGATTTCAGAGACCATGCCGAGCTGTTCCTTAATAAATACCTTGAAGGTGAGGTGCGGAAAGGTAAAGGTCATTCATACGGCTTCGAGTTTCTTCTGCGCAAAAACAGAGGCATGTTTACCGGATGGCTCGGATACACATACTCAAGGTCGTTCAGGATTGTACCCGCCATAAACAACGGTAAAAAGTATCCCGCCCTCTACGACAAGCCGCATACTGTTAATGTGGTTGCATCATACGCACCGAAAAAGCGGCTTTCGCTTTCGGCGGCATGGACCTACGCAACCGGGCTTCCGCTTACGTTACCTGCCGGAAGGGCTGTTATAGGCAACACCATACTGCCAGTTTACAGCGATCGCAACTCATACCGTATGGAAGACTATCATCGCCTCGATGTTTCACTGACGCTTAAAGAGAAGGAAAAACCGGGACGCAAATGGCACAGCGAACTTAACCTGTCGATATATAACATCTACAACCGGCACAATGCCTGGGCTGTAAATATTGTGCAGGACGAAAACAACCCTTATTCTTCCTATGCTGAAAAGACCTATCTGTTTGCCGTTTTACCGGCCCTCACCTTTAACTTTAATTTCTGAACAATGAAAACGGTAAACAGTTTAATTATCCTGATGGCAACCATACTGCAACTCTTTTCATGCACTGAAAGAATTGACCTGCCGCTTGACGGGAACGATATGAAACTCGTTGTTGAAGGAACGATAACAACCAACACAGCTACCGTTTTGCTTACGCAGACAACAGGATACAGCTACAACCAGCCCCCTCCGCCCGTTACCGGAGCACACGTTGTTATTGACGATGGAGAAACACTCATTGAGTTTGCCGAGCCCTTTCCCGGTGTTTACCAGCCTGCTCATAATTTTTATGGCATTGAAGGGAAAACCTATACACTGAAAATCAATCTTGCCGCCCCGATAAATGGCATCGATAAATTTACGGCAACATCATACATGAATTACGCCGTGAAACTCGATTCGGCTGCAATTGACTTCCTGTCACATTACCGCGACAGTGGATTGTGGCAGGTAAAGTGCTGGCTGCAGGATACACCCCTCTCCGACTATTACAGGATTATCCTGCGGAAAAACGGCGAAGACATTACCTCAGGCATAGGCAGATGGATTATAACCGACGATACATTTTTTAACGGCCAGTATTTAAGCGGAGTAACAGTTGCATACCTCAACCCTGACGAAGAGTATGAAAAACTTGTATCGGGCGATATTCTTGACGTGGAACTTTATACGATAAGCCGCGAATATTATAATTTCATAACCGACGCCAAATCTGAACTGTTCGGCTCCAACCCGCTATTCAGTGGCCCCGGGGCAAACATACGCGGTAACATAAGCGGCGGAGCCGTAGGCTTCTTTGCCGCATACCCCATAAGTATAGCGACAGTTACGGTTCCATAGCAACGCTGTCAGCGATATACATAGTGCTGCAACATGCAAAGATGTCATTTGATGGGTCTGGAAAAAAATCAGGCTGTGTAACATCAGTTAATTATATTACAAAAACGAAGCGAACCTCAAATGTTATGAAAACATCGGGGTTCGCTCCTCCTTTTAAACACTTTTATCGTACACTTTTACAAAAAACCTCCTGTGTTAGCGTTTTACTGGTTGGTAGGTGTCAACTGTCCGCTCGGGTTCATGGTGAAATATGGTCTTTCGATGTTCATTACACCGCCGCCCATGCCGTCGGATTTGTCGGTTAATGTGAAAATAATGTCGTTATAATCCAAATCCGAACTATTATATTTGTCTTCAAAGGCAATTACCAGGGTGTTGCAGTCGCCGGTGTAGAAAGCGCAGTGTTGGATTCCCTTGAAACATTCCCCTGCCCCTGAAGTGTAGTAATTTTTACCGGTTTCAGACAGCAGGCCACGCAGTACGTCGTAGTT
>JAITVX010000029.1 GCA_031285575.1 Bacteroidales bacterium | reverse complement strand
GGTTCCATCCATTTCCGGCGATGCCGGCGGCTACATGCCGCTGAACAGGCAGTTTGGCTTTGTGGAGAACAGCGGTAATCCGGAACACGCCATGGCGCACGAGCTGGGACACGGTGCATTCAACCTGTGGCACACGTTCAGCGACAGGGATTTTGTTGCCGCACAGGGAGCAACGGACAACCTTATGGACTACTCGGGTGGCACACGGCTGTACAGGCATCAGTGGGACTTGCTGCATAACCCCGAAGCGGTGCTGATGCCGTGGATGGTGGATGAAGAAGAAGTGATGTTTGTACATGCAAGTGGATATGCAATTTCACCTGACTTTAAATATTTTATCAATATATTGGATGTTAATGCTGTAGGTAATATAAAAAATATTCCCGGAACATTATCGTGTTTTAATGCCAATGGAGTTATTTATGAATGGGACAGTCAATGGGATAATTATGTGGCAGGAAAAACTCAAACTTATGGCGGTCTTACAAAAATAGATATAAATAAGGGATTACCCGATACGGCAACAGTTTATTTACTTTATGATTTGAATAATCCCTGTGGGTATTCAATGTACAGTACTATTAAATATTCCGAATTAAAGAAACATATAAACGACATACAGGAATATGCAGGAAATAACAGTTTGCAAAGAAAAATCATAGTTTGCAAAGGGGAAAATGCAGTATCGCGAGGATTTGAGATAATAACAACAGACCGGGATAATACCCTGCTTAATTTCTACAAAGAACTGAAAGAGACTTATGATAAATTTATAGCCTTTTACAATACATGTAACGATCAGCAATGGCAACCGGGAAAAGAACCGGGTATTATACCTAAATGTTTTTGGAAAAACAGTCAACTCAATGAGAAATATCATTATACCCTGTTTGATTTGGCATTTTTATCAGGGATTATAGACGGCGGATATGCAGAATTTGACGGAATAATGGAACTGATTAATCTGTTAATGTCGGGAAAAATTGAAGAAAAAATCAAGGATATCGCTTATGCCTATACAGTAGCATATTTGGAATGTAGCAATATTGAAATAAATACAGAGCAATACAAACAATTGATAAACAAACTTGCAGAAGTGCAGACTCAGGAAACTGTTTGGAGTTGGATACAGGAACAAGTCTATACTCCGCAAGTAAAATCTTTGGAAGCCAAATTTGAAAGATGTGATAGTGCACAACAGCTCCGGCAGGACATCTCCAATGCTTTAACGGAACTGAAAGAAAGTATTGACAGTTTTGAGGAAATCAAAAACATTATCAACAATATTGGCAGTAAGTTTTCTGATTATTGCAATCTGATTACAAACTCCGACAACGCCGGCAGATACGAGGCAGGACGGCTTGTAGTGCCTGTGATAAGCATTGCAATACCTGTTGTGGGGCAGGCGGGAAAAGTAACGAAGATAGGCAAAGCAAAAAATATTTTGAAAGGAGTAACAGAACTTTCCGAAACACAAGCCAAAAAACTGACAGACGATTTGATTGCGCAGGGTGAAAAAGCAGGAATAATTAGAGGGGCAGGTAGTTATGTAGAAAATCTTGCTCGTTATGGGCAACTGTTCCGGGAAGGTAAATACACAGAACTGTTTGCCGAATTGAAGAAAACGACCGCTTTCCCAAAAATGGGGAGAACACGAGTGCGGAATATTTCTGATTTGGAAGCAGAATATCGTTTGAATCAACAAATAAATCCAGGAGACCCTATTCCAAACTTTCCTTATTCAAGAACTAATCCTATCACTGATTTTGAATTGGCAGAAACAGGTTATTTTGTACGGGTTTATTCTAATAGGATGGATTCTGAGTGGATATTCCGCATAGAAGATTTGAGAACTTATAAAAATGTTGATGAATTAGTCGAAAAATTAGCACTACCCGGTCGCCCAACTGAAATTGCGATTGTAGAAGTACCAGCGGGTACTACAATAAGAAAATCTATAGTTGGCGCTCAAAATTGGGGAAATGGAGTAAATCGACTGGGGGGCGGCATACAATATGAAATTAAAAGTGGTTTCAAAGAAGAGTGGTTTAGACCATTATACAATGATATTAATGAATTTTTTAAATAAAGTATTATGCATATAATGTTAGATAGTTTAACTGATTTTCATGAAGGAGGAGAAAAATTCACATTGCCTTCAAAATTGGTAAGATACATTGAATTTGAAAAGGTCGTTGTTTTTTTACTTGATGAGAATGGAAAACGTGACAAAATTGTAGGTGTAAAATTTATAACTTCTATGGAAGGTGGGGGGGTAAATCATTATTATATTGCGTGGGAATTCCAAATCATTGATGGATTCAACAAAACACATAGAATTAATTTTCTTGAAAAAGAAAATCACAAAGGAGTAGAATCCGTTCATTGTCATGGGGTGCAGTGTGACATGACGTTTTACCTTAATCCCGATACAGGAGAAATTATTGATAAATTTATCTGGAGATGGTAACGTCCCAAAAATCTATTGCAGGCCACAGGCATGGATGCAAGGAAAGGTGTTGCGAGGAGGCGGAACTCAGTATGAATTAAAGACTAATATTGCAGAAAATCAATTCCAACCACTGTTTAATGATATTAATGAATTTTTTTAACAATATTTAAATAGATAAATATGACATTATATGAAGAGTGTTTGAATGCAATAAATTAATAAGTTTCTACAATGTAGAAAACAGTCCTCAGAGAAAAAAACACCGTTTCATAACTTATGAAAGGCATCTCCGGAAAAAAAGTGTCATTCCATAACTTATGAAAACTATCTTTTAAAAAAAACAGTATTCACAAACATGACATATTATATTGCCAAACATAAAAGAGAGAGTATATTTACACCACAATTACACAGTAACCGGCAACGTATGCACCACTCACGTTTTCATAACATTAAGTTAATCTTCTTTGCCGTTCTGTTCGCAGTCAGTCTGTCCGTACAGGCCCAGCCCGCAAGCAGCATCATAGCGGGTGTTGACAGTTCGGGCAGTCAGATAATTGTCAAGTGGTTCAGCGAGCAGGTTGTTTTTCCCCTTGGCGTACACGTTTACCGCAGCGAAGCCGGCGGCTCCTGGGTGAGGCTTACCGCCCCCCCCCTCAAACGTGGCGGCATACCCGTTCCGCAGGCTGCTGTACAGGGCGATTCCACCATGCAGGCATTCATTGAAGCGGCACAGACAGCCACCGTCGGCGACATGCAGGGCGTTATAGGCGCCATGATGATGGTCAAGGCCGTACAGAGCAACCACTATGCCCGTTTCCTCGGCCTTTGCTACATTGACGGCGACGTTACGCCGGGTGTATCATACCGCTACCGGGTAGCACAGGTTCAGCCCGGTGGTGAGACCCCTGTTGGCGAGACAGGCTCTGTTGTTGCCGGCCGGTACGAGCCAGTCGCCCCGCCCGAAGGGCTTGCCGCAGAAGCCGGCGACACGGAAGCCGCAATACGGTGGACACCCGAACCCGAACGCTTCTTCGGCGTTAACGTATATCGCCGGTCTAACCGCGACACTGTTACGGTAAGGGTAAACAGCGACATGATACTCATATCCGCACAGGCCGGAGCAGACGGAAAACAGAAATACCCCGATGTATTCTTTACCGACAAAAATCTCAACAACAGCTACCGCTACACGTATTACCTCAGGAGCATCGACTATCTTGGCCGTGAAGGTCTTCCTTCCGCCCCTGTAACCATAGCCCCGCACGACATGAC
>JAITVX010000028.1 GCA_031285575.1 Bacteroidales bacterium | reverse complement strand
TTTCACCCAATCATTGACACTTTGGACTGTCATTTCGGTCTGTGCTCCGACTTGTGCAGAACTCATGATTTGAGTAATACGCAACGACAACGCATCCGGAAACAGAGGTTTTCTCACTTGCGTAAGCCGAAAGCGAGAGCGTTCCGCTCTGATGCTGTCAATGTTAATATTCTGATACTCATTTATATCTGCATCTTGTATAGGACGAAAATACAACTGTTCTAATTATATGTGAAATAATTATGAACAATTACTTAGCAACTTGAATTAATTGTTTTTTCTGGTGCAATATTGGAAATTTTGCATGGTTACCATAAAATTATATTGTAAAATATGTGTAATTCAATTTTTTTTATTTTCTTTGCACCATGTATTTTGAAATACAGGAGTACCGGTTTTTCTTTCAAAGTAAGTTTATAAAATGCATTTTCTAAGGGAAAGGTCGGGAAGAGAAACCTGTAGATTGCTTACAATTTCAGTAAGATGTATTTTGAGGAATATGCACAGCAGCTTGATTGTCTGTTGATAGTCAGGTTTTAATGTGAGATACATGTGAAATTTTAAATAATTTGAATAATAGTTTTTGTTTTAATAGATTTATGGCTACCTTTGCAGTCCGTTTTTTGAAAAATATAACGCTAAAATTTAAAAATTGAATTATGCCGACAATTCAGCAATTAGTTAGAAAAGGCAGGAAGAAACTTATAGATAAAAGCAAGGCACCTGCTTTGGATTCATGTCCTCAGAGACGGGGCGTATGTGTTCGCGTTTACACAACTACGCCCAAAAAGCCCAATTCGGCTATGAGGAAAGTGGCCAGGGTAAAACTTACGAACCAGAAAGAGGTGAACGCCTATATTCCAGGAGAGGGACACAATCTTCAGGAGCACTCTTTGGTGCTTATCAGAGGAGGAAGGGTTAAGGACCTGCCGGGCGTAAGATATCACCTTGTACGTGGAGCACTTGATACGTCAGGTGTTGATGGCCGCACACAAAGAAGATCAAAATACGGTGCCAAAAGGCCTAAGAAGAGTACAAAGTAAAAAAGATATAAGATTATGAGAAAAGCAAGACCAAAGAAGAGAATTCTGTTGCCGGACCCAAAATACAGAGATCCATACGTAACAAGGTTTGTGAACAATCTTATGTTCAGTGGTAAAAAGAATTTGGCATTCAAGATATTATATGAATCGCTTGATATAGTTGGCGATAAATTTAAGAATGAAGGTAAATCGTCGCTTGAAATATTCAAACAGGCTCTTGAAAACGTAACCCCTCAACTCGAAGTTAAAGCACGCAGAGTTGGTGGTGCGACATTTCAGGTGCCCATGGAAATAAGGCCAGACAGAAAAGTAGCAATCAGTATGAAAAACATGATACTCTTTGCAAGGAAAAGGACGGGGCGTTCTATGGCAGAAAAACTTGCGGCAGAAGTAATGGCGGCCTATAAACTTGAAGGCGGAGCGTATAAGAAAAAAGAAGACACCCACAGAATGGCTGAAGCAAATAAGGCTTTTGCCCATTACAGATATTAAAAATTGTAGCAGCCTTTATAAATAAATGGACACTAACCTCAGAAATACCAGGAACATCGGGATTATGGCTCACATTGATGCCGGTAAGACTACAACAACAGAACGTATTCTGTTTTATACCGGTCGTACCCATCGCATTGGTGAAGTGCATGACGGTAACGCAACCATGGACTGGATGGTTCAGGAACAAGAAAGGGGTATTACAATAACATCGGCAGCCACAACAACATATTGGAAGTATAATAATGAAGATTATAAGATAAATATAATCGACACACCAGGTCACGTTGATTTTACTGTAGAAGTTGAGAGATCGCTTAGAGTGCTTGATGGTGCTGTTGCAGTTTTTTGTGCTGTAGGAGGCGTTGAGCCACAGTCGGAGACTGTTTGGCGTCAGGCAAATAAATATGGAGTTCCGCGTATAGCCTTTGTTAATAAAATGGACAGGGCTGGTGCTGATTTTTTTAGTATAGTTCAGCAAATTAAAGATAAACTTGGAGCAAATCCGATTCCCATTCAGATTCCAATTGGTTCAGAAGAAAGTTTTTCTGGAATTGTTGACTTGATCAGGATGACTGCTATTGTTTATAATTCCGATGAAGGAAAAAGCGAAACAAGATTTGAAATAAAGGATATACCCAGCGATTTACTCGATGAAGCAAAAGAATACAGACTGAAGCTTATTGAAACAATAGCGGAAGTTGATGATACGCTACTTGAAAAATTTTTGGAAGATCATAATTCAATAACAGAATCGGAAATACTTTCTGCACTCAGGAAAGCAACTGTTGCAGGACATGCAGTACCAGTAACATGCGGAGCTTCGTTTAAAAACAAAGGTATTCAGAGCCTGCTTGATTCGATAGCCGCATTTCTTCCTTCGCCAATTGATAAAGGATCTGTAAATGGGAGAGATCCAAGAGATGGACAGGATGTTATTCGTAAGCCTGACGGTGAAGAACCTTTGGCGGCCTTAGCATTTAAAATAGCAACCGATCCCTATGTGGGGCGACTTGCATTCATGAGGATTTATTCCGGTACCCTGAATGCAGGCGATACAGTGTTGAATGTGCGTACCGGGAAAAGAGAAAGGATTAACCGCCTCTTTCAGATGCATGCCAATAAGCAGACGCCGCAGGATTCTATCTCGGCAGGAGATATATGTGCAGGTGTGGGATTCAAAGAAATACGAACAGGCGATACCCTTTGTGCTGTAAATAAACCGATTTTGCTTGAATCGATGGATTTTCCAGATCCGGTTATCGGAATAGCAATTGAGCCGAAAACTCAGGCTGATGTAGATAAGCTTGCAGTAGCCTTAGGTAAACTTGCAGAAGAAGATCCAACATTTCAGGTAAAAACAGATATTGATAGCGGACAAACAGTTATTAATGGAATGGGTGAATTGCATCTTGAAATTCTTGTTGATAGGCTGAAGCGCGAGTTTAAAGTTGAATGTAATCAGGGCGCACCGCAGGTTGCATACAAGGAGGCACTTACAGCAGGTGGAGAATTTCGGGAAGTGTTCAAAAAACAAACAGGTGGTAGAGGTAAGTTTGCCGATATCGTTTTCGATCTTATGCCGGCCGACGAAGGTATTCGTGGTCTGCAGTTCATTAATGAAGTAAAAGGAGGTAATGTTCCCAAAGAGTATATACCTTCAGTTGAGAAGGGATTTCGCGAAGCTATGACTAATGGTCCACTTGCAGGATTCCCTCTTGACAATTTGAAAGTTATACTTAAAGACGGTTCATTTCATCCGGTTGACTCTGATTCGTTATCTTTTGAAATCGCTGCAAAACAGGGATTCAGGAAATTTGCATCGAAATGCAATCCTGTGATTCTTGA
Organism: Bacteroidales bacterium; assembly: GCA_031285575.1. Lineage (GTDB taxonomy): Bacteria > Bacteroidota > Bacteroidia > Bacteroidales > VadinHA17 > LD21. Next base: position 16,663 of record JAITVX010000028.1, on the reverse strand, counting down.
GCCGATTATGTCAACGGAAGTGGTTACTCCCGAAGAGTATGTAGGCGATGTTATAGGCGATTTTAATAGAAGACGAGGAAGAGTGGAAGGAATGGAATCGAAAGCAGGAGCAAGGGTTATAAAAGCAAAAGTACCTCTGGCCGAGAAGTTCGGTTATGTAACAGTACTTAGAACCCTTACATCAGGAAGAGCAACATCAGCAATGGAGTTCTCCCATTATGAAAAAGCTCCGGCAGAAATAGCAAATAAGATTGTAGAAATAACAAAAGGAAAAATTTATTAAAAAGATGAGTCAGAAAATTCGTATTAAACTGAAATCTTACGATCATAATTTGGTGGATAAGTCTGCCGAAAAGATTGTAAAAACAGTTAAATCTACCGGTGCGGTTGTCAGCGGGCCAATTCCTCTGCCCACTCACAAAAAGATTTACACAGTATTACGTTCGCCGTTTGTAAATAAAAAAGCGCGCGAACAATTCGAATTGTCGTCATATAAAAGGCTGCTTGATATTTACAGTTCAACGCCGAAAACAATAGACGCCCTTATGAAACTTGAACTTCCAAGCGGAGTTGAAGTAGAAATTAAAGTGTGAAACCAGTAAAGCGATAAACAGATGCAGGGATTAATAGGTAAAAAAGTAGGAATGACATCCATTTTTGACGAAAATGGAAAAAATGTTCCGTGCACGGTTCTTCAAGCCGGCCCGTGTGTTGTTACACAAATAAAAACAGTAGAGAAAGACGGTTACAGCGCTGTTCAACTTGGGTTTGAAGAAAAAAAAGAAAAACATACAACAAAAGCTGAATTGGGCCATTTTAAAAAGGCAAATACAACCCCAAAGAGAAAACTCGTTGAATTTACAGACTTTGATGCGGATCAGGTAAAGTCCGGAGAGGTTATAACAGCCGCTATGTTTGCATCCGATCTTTCTGTAGATGTCAGAGGCTGGTCTAAGGGTAAAGGATTTCAGGGGGTTGTTAAGAGGCATGGATTCGGCGGAGTAGGAGATAGTACTCATGGTCAGCACAACAGAGGACGTGCGCCGGGTTCGCTCGGAGCATCTTCGTTTCCATCCAGAGTACTGCCAGGTATGAGAATGGCAGGCCGTATGGGGGGGAGTAAAGTTAGTTCAATGAATCTCAGGGTTGTAAATGTTATGGCTGAGGAGAATATAGTTATTGTAAAAGGATCAGTTCCTGGTCCAAAAGGTGGTTACGTAATAATTACAAAATAATGGAATTAGCAATTCTTAATATAAACGGTAAGGAAACCGGAAGAAAAATTATCCTTAACGATTCAATTTTCGGAATTGAACCCAATGATCACGCTATTTACCTTGATGCAAAACAGTATCTTGCCAATCAAAGGCAGGGAACACATAAGTCGAAAGAACGTGGAGAGGTAGCGGGGAGTACAAGAAAAATAAAACGCCAAAAAGGAACCGGGACAGCCCGTGCAGGCAGTCTTAAAAATCCGCTTTTCAGAGGTGGTGGACGTATATTTGGTCCAAAACCAAGGTATTATGGTTTTAAGCTGAATAAGAAGGTTAAAGAATTGGCAAGAAAATCCGCTCTGTCATATAAGGCGTCTACAAACAGCATTATTGTTTTGGAAGATTTTAATTTTGAAGTGCCAAAGACAAAAGAAATGATCAAAATAGGCAATAATCTTAATATTGCTAATAAAAAATCGCTATATGTTTTTTTAGAAAAAAATAAAAACATATATTTGTCATCCCGAAATGTACAAGGGATTGATGTTGTAATGGCCAGTGAATTAAACACATATGGTATAATGAAAGCATCGGTTTTGGTGCTTTCGGAGAGTGCGGTTGATGTTTTGCAGGCAGTTTTTGAAAATTAGAAAACTTTGAAGAATGGAAATTTTACTTAAACCAATTGTAACGGAAAAAATGACAGGTCTGGGCGATAAATATAATCGTTACGGTTTTGTTGTTGCAAAAAGCGCAAATAAGTTGCAAATTAAACAAGCTATTGAAAAACTGTATGATGTTACGGTTGACTCTGTGAATACTATGAGATATGGAGGTAAAATTAAAACCCGCAATACAAAATCTGGCCTTTTGGCAGGAAGAACAGCATCAAGGAAAAAAGCAGTTGTTACTCTTGCAGAAGGAAATAAAATAGATTTCTATAGCAATATTTAAATTATATGGCAGTAAGAAAGATTAAACCTGTAACACCAGGTCAGCGACATAAAATAATAAGTGCATTTGAAACAATAACATGCGCTACGCCGGAAAAATCCCTGCTTATGCCGTTAAAAAGAACGGGCGGAAGGAATGTTGACGGAAAAATGACAATGAGATATATTGGCGGCGGTCACAAAAAAATGTACAGGATTATAGATTTCCGCAGAGATAAGGATGGAATGCCTGCTACGGTAAAAACAATTGAATATGATCCAAACCGTTCTTCAAGAATAGCGCTTGTTGTTTATAGCGATGGAGAAAAAAGATATATAATTGCTCCTGTAGGTCTTCAGGTTGGACAACAAATCATTTCCGGGGCGGAAGCGGCGCCGGAAATAGGCAATACACTTTTTTTAAGTAATATTCCGCTTGGAACAATAATTCATAACATTGAATTAAAACCGGGAAGAGGTGCTGCTTTAGCGCGTAGTGCAGGAACATACGCACAACTTACGGCTCGTGATGGGAAATATGCAACAATAAAGTTGCCTTCAGGCGAATCGAGAATAGCACTTACGACATGTAGAGCTACGATAGGCACGGTTTCAAATCCCGACCATAGTCTCGAAAGGTCAGGTAAAGCTGGTCGTTCCAGGTGGAAAGGTCGTCGTCCAAGAGTCAGAGGTGTTGTGATGAATCCTGTTGATCATCCAATGGGCGGAGGAGAAGGAAGGGCTTCTGGTGGTCATCCCAGGTCGCGTAAAGGCATGCCTTCAAAAGGATACAAAACCAGAAATGTCAAGAAGTATTCTGCAAAATTTATTATTGAAAGAAGAAAGAAATAACTGATATATTATGAGCAGATCTATTAAAAAAGGACCTTTTATTGATTTTAAACTGGAAAAGAGAGTTCTTGAGATGAACGAGATAAATAAAAAGTCAGTGATCAAAACATGGTCAAGACGGTCGGTAATATCACCTGATTTTGTAGGACATACTATAGCAGTTCATAATGGAAATAAGTTTATTCCGGTGTATGTTACTGAAAATATGGTAGGCCACAAGCTCGGGGAGTTTTCACCTACCCGTACATTCAGAGGGCACGCCGGTAATAAGAAATAGTTGTTAGGTTGTAATAAAGAATCAGAAATGGGTAAAAGGAAAAAAAATTCAGCCATAAAGAGGAAGGAAGTTGTCAAGTCGACTTGCCAGGCAGCATTAAGGAATTGCCCTACCTCGCCTCGTAAAATGCGTTTGGTAACCCAAATGATTAGCGGTATGGATGTGAAGAGAGCACTTGATGTACTAAAGTTCAGTTCGCAGGAAGCTTCAAGAAGAATGGAAAAGTTACTTCTTTCAGCTATTGCTAATTGGCAGTCGAAAAATGAAGGAGCAAGAATAGAAGAAAGTAATCTTTTTGTTAAACTTGTTCATGTTGATGGCGGGCGTTCCCTTAAAAGGCTTCGAACAGCTCCGCAGGGCAGAGGATACAGAATACGCAAGAGATCGAACCATGTAACTCTTGTACTTGACAGTAAAGTTAGTGAAAAAAATGAAACAACATCAAAATAGTATATGGGACAAAAGGCAAATCCGGTAGGCAACAGGTTAGGTATAATTAAAGGATGGGATTCTAACTGGTATGGAGGAAAGGACTTTTCCAGCAAATTGGTTGAAGATACAAGGATAAGAGAGTATCTGAACGCAAGATTGGCAAAGGCCAATATTTCCAAGATTGTAATCGAAAGAACATTGAAACTGGTTACGGTTACGGTTAATACTGCTCGTCCCGGTATTATTATAGGTAAAGGAGGCCAAGAAGTTGATAAACTTAAAGAGGAACTCAAGAAAATAACAAAGAAAGAGGTGCAAATCAATATATACGAGGTTAAACGCCCTGAATTAGATGCCAATATAGTTGCAAATAACATAGCTCGTCAGCTTGAAGGAAAGATATCGTTCCGCCGGGCAGTGAAAATGGCTATTGCATCTACAATGAGGATGGGTGCTGAAGGAATTAAGGTTATGATATCGGGACGTTTAGGTGGTGCCGAAATGGCGAGGCAGGAATCATATAAGGAAGGGCGTATCCCGCTTCATACATTAAGAGCAGATATTGATTATGCGCTTGCAGAAGCTCATACAAAAGTAGGATTACTAGGCATCAAAGTGTGGATTTGTAATGGAGAGATTTATGGCAAAACAGATCTTAGCCCCAATATTGGAGCAAGAAGTGCTAAAGCAAAAACATTGAAAAGGAAAGCTAAAAATAATTGAGTAAAATATTATAATAAATAGCAATGTTACAACCTAAAAGAACCAAATTCAGAAGAGCCCAGAAAGGAAAAATGAAAGGCAATGCACAAAGGGGCAACCAGTTGGCGTTCGGATCATTTGGTATTAAAGCGCTGGAAGAGCATTGGTTAACCGGAAGACAAATTGAAGCAGCACGTCAGGCGGTTACTCGCCACATGAAACGTGAAGGTCAACTTTGGATAAGAATATTTCCTGATAAACCCATAACAAAAAAGCCCGCTGAGGTGCGTATGGGTAAAGGCAAAGGAGCGCCTGAAGGATTTGTAGCCCCGATAACCCCCGGAAGAATAATACTTGAAGCGGAAGGAGTGCCATACGAAATAGCAAAAGAAGCTCTTCGTCTTGGTGCACAAAAACTTCCGATTACAACTAAGTTTATTGTGAGACGCGATTATGTTAACGAATAACTGAAGAGAGATGAAAATGTCAGAAATTAGAGAATTAAGCACATCAGACCTTGCGGAAAGGATTGATTCTGAAAGAAACATGCTCTTGCGTATGAAACTTAATCATGCCATAACACCTCTTGATAATCCGCATAAGTTGAAAGAAACCAAAGTAACAATCGCACGTCTTCTTACCGAACTGCGAAAAAGAGAGTTGGATAAAGAATTAAAATAGCTAATTCAGCGATGGAAAGAAATCTTAGAAAAGAACGTATAGGCGTGGTAGTAAGCGCAAAAATGGATAAATCCATAGTAGTTGCTATTAAAAGAAAGGTTAAGCACCCTATTTATGGCAAGTTTGTGAACAAAACCAAGAAGTTGATGGCCCACGATGAAGAAAACGCATGTAATGCAGGCGATACAGTGCAAATTTCGGAGACCAGGCCTCTGAGTAAAAATAAAACATGGAGATTAGTTAAAATTATCGAAAGAGCCAAGTAATTATGATACAGCAGGAAAGCAGATTGACAGTAGCCGATAATTCTGGTGCCAAAGAAGTTTTGTGCATAAGAGTTTTGGGAGGGACTAAAAAGAGATACGCTACCGTTGGCGATAAAATTGTAGTTAGCATTAAATCGGCACTACCTTCGGGAGATGCAAAAAAAGGAACGGTAAGCAAGGCGGTAGTTGTAAGAACAACCAAAGAAATCCGTCGCGCCGATGGGTCGTATATAAGATTTGACGATAATGCAGTAGTACTTCTCAATAATCTTAACGAAGTGCGTGGGACACGTATATTTGGGCCGGTTGCAAGAGAACTGCGTGATAGCTATATGAAAATAGTGTCGCTTGCCCCCGAAGTGTTGTAATTATATGAAATAATAAAACTACGATGCAAAAGAAATTGAAGATAAAAAAAGGAGACTTGGTTACTGTTATAGCTGGTGAATATAAAACTAAAGATATTAAAGGCCGGGTGCTTGCAGTAAACAGGGATAACAACAGGGCTATTGTTGAAGGAGTAAACATGGTTTCGAAGCATACCAAGCCAAATACAAAAGCTCCAAAAGGCGGTATTTTGAAGAAAGAGGCCCCTATTCATATTTCCAATCTTATGGTGATAGACCCGGCTTCGGGAAAACCGACAAGAATTGGAAGAAGACTGAATGACAAAAATAAATTAGTGCGATATTCTAAAAAATCAGGGGAGGAGATAAAATAATGTATTCACCTGCGCTAAAAATAAAATATAAGGAAGAAATTGTTCCTGCGTTGATGAAAGAGTTTGGTTACAAAACAATCATGCAGACACCTAAACTGGAAAAAATAGTTATAAATCAAGGTGTAGGACAAGCCATAGCCGACAAGAAACTGCTCGAATTCGGAGTTAAAGAACTTACCGACATTGCAGGACAGAAGGCTGTTCAAACCATGTCCTCAAAAGACATATCTAATTTTAAGCTGAGAAGGAATATGCCGATAGGAATAATGGTAACATTGCGTAAAGAAAGAATGTATGAATTTCTTGAGAGGCTTATAAGTGTTGCCCTTCCGCGCATACGCGATTTTAAGGGGATTAACTCGAAACTTGACGGAAGAGGTAATTATACGTTGGGAATTACCGAACAAATCATTTTTCCAGAAATAGATCTTGATAAAATTGCGAAAATCATGGGTTTGCAAATAACATTTGTAACCTCGGCAAGAAATGATGAGGAAGCCTTTGCCCTTTTGAAACATTTTGGTTTACCCTTTAAAACGTCAAAAAACTGATAATATATGGCTAAAGAATCAATGAAAGCCCGTGAAGTAAAACGCGCTAAACTTGTTCAGAAATATTCAGCAAAAAGAACACAACTGAAATCCGAAGGTAATTATGTCGCGCTCAGCCGTCTTCCGAGGAACTCAAACCCAAACAGGATGCACAACAGATGTAAATTAACAGGTCGCCCAAAAGGTTATATAAGACAATTCGGAATTAGCAGAATAACGTTCAGGGAAATGGCTCTCAAAGGTCTTATACCAGGAGTTAAAAAGGCAAGTTGGTAAAAAAATGAACTGTAAACAATTAAATTATATAAGATGACTGATCCAATTGCAGATTTACTGACCAGAGTTAGAAATGCCATTATGGCTGGTCATAAGGTTGTAGAGGCTCCAGCGTCCAATCTTAAAAAAGAAATAGCCAGGATTCTTTATGAAAAAGGCTATATTCTAAGCTATAAGGTAGCCGAAGAAGAAGGGAAGCAGGGAATCTTGAAAATAGCTCTTAAATACAATCCCAAGAGCAAACAACCTGCAATTAAAGGTATCCGGAGAATTAGCCGTCCGGGGTTGCGCCGATATGCCGGCGTTGAAGATATGCCGAGAGTGCTTAACGGCCTCGGTATCGCCATTATTTCCACATCAAAAGGTCTTATGACCGATAAGGAAGCAAAAAAGGAGAATGTTGGCGGTGAAGTATTATGTTATGTATATTAATTAAATAATAATAATTCGATGTCACGAATAGGAAAATTACCTGTAAACCTGCCCCAAGGAGTCACTGTAAATGTAGGCGACACCAATGTGGTTAGCGTGAAAGGCCCTTTAGGAGAGTTGACGCAGGAGGTTCACAAAGATATAAAGGTGGAAGTTGTAGGTAGTGAATTGATAATAACAAGACCGTCCGATACCAAAAGCCATAAGTCTTTGCATGGATTATACCGGGCTTTGATACATAATATGGTTGTAGGAGTATCTGAAGGGTATAAAAAGGAACTTGAACTTGTTGGAGTAGGATATCGCGCCGAGGCAAAGGGACAAAATTTGGAAATGAGCCTTGGCTATTCTCACGATATTAATGTATTACTACCGGAAGAAGTAAAGGTTGAAACAAAAACGGAAAGAAGGGCTAATCCTATCATTACCCTTACCAGTATAGATAAACAACTTATTGGACATGTTGCTGCAAAAATTAGGTCGCTACGTCCGCCAGAGCCGTATAAGGGTAAAGGTATTAAGTTTGTTGGAGAACAACTGAGAAGAAAGGCCGGAAAATCTGCAAGTGTTTAATTTGATAATGTAAAATATCATGGCATTAACCAAGTTGGAAAGAAGATCAAGGATCAAAATGAGGATCCGTAAAAAAATAAACGGTACTGACAATGCGCTTCGCGTTTCAGTTTACCGAAGCAATAAGCAAATTTATGCTCAGGTTGTTAACGACCTGAAAGGTGAGACTGTTCTGTCGGCCAGTTCAAAAGAAAAAGAAGTAGCTGCCTTAACAGGAATTAATAAAGTTGAACAAGCTAAACTTGTCGGAAAACTGCTTGCATCCAAATGCAAAGAAAGAGGAATAGAGAAAGTGGTTTTTGACAGGAATGGATATAAATATCATGGCAGAGTAAAATCATTGGCTGATGCAGCGCGCGAAGGAGGATTAAATTTTTAATTGATCATGGAAAACGGTATAAGAAAAGTAAAAACCAGCGACCTGGAATTAAAAGACAGGCTTGTTAGCATACAAAGAGTAACAAAAGTAACCAAAGGAGGTCGTACATTCAGTTTTTCGGCTATTGTTGTCGTTGGCAATGAAGATGGCATTGTAGGTCATGGTCTTGGCAAAGCAAGTGAAGTAACTACTGCAATTTCAAAAGGAATTGAAGACGCAAAGAAAAACCTGATAAAAATTCCGGTAATCAATGGTACGGTACCTCATGAGCAAATAGCCAAGTTTGGTGGCGCAAAAGTATTTATCAAGCCGGCCTCAGAAGGAACAGGGGTAAAGGCAGGGGGTGCTATGCGCGCAGTACTTGAAAGTGTCGGAATTAAAAATGTGCTTGCGAAATCAAAGGGTTCGTCAAATCCTCACAACCTTGTAAAAGCTACATTTGAAGCCCTTCTTGAAATGCGGGATGCTTTTACGGTAGCCGAACACAGAGGTGTTATGATGGAAAAAGTTTTTAACGGATAATAAAGAATAATATTGCGATGGCTAAAATTCGTATTACACAGGTAAAAAGTAAAAACGGAAAACCTGAAAGACAAAAAAGAACTTTGGAAGCCCTTGGCATTCGTAAGTTGAATCACAGTGTTGTTCACGAAGTAACACCGCAGATTTTGGGGATGGTAACAAAAGTGAATCACCTGGTAAAAGTTGAGAATATTTAAAAAATAAACCATATTTATTTAGAAGGTTATGGATTTAAGTAACTTAAAGCCTGCAAAAGGATCAAACAAAAAAGGAAAACGTTTAGGCCGCGGACAAGGTTCAGGGCGGGGAGGTACCTCTACAAGAGGACATAAAGGAGCCAAGCAGCGTTCTGGCTACAGTAAAAAAATCGGTTTTGAAGGAGGTCAGATGCCGCTTCAGAGACGAGTTCCGAAATATGGATTTAAAAATATTAATCGTGTTGAATATAAGGCCATTAATATTAGCTCTTTGCAGGATGTCGCCGAAAAGCACAATCTTGAAAGAATTGACATGGATACACTGATTATGACAGGGCTTGTCAATAAGAATGCTTTGGTGAAAATCCTTGGAAATGGTAATCTGGAAAGAAAGATTGAAGTACATGCACATGCATTCAGTAAATCTGCAAAAGAAGCAATTGAAGCAAAGCAGGGAACCGTTGTAATATTATAATTTCATGAGACTGTTTCAAACAATTAAGAACATTTTTAAGATTGAGGATCTTCGAGCAAGACTTATCTATACGTTCGGAATTATATTATTATACAGGCTTGGAAAATATATTTCACTGCCAGGGGTGGATCCATCGCAGTTGGAGCAACTTCAAACTCAAACATCATCTGGTATCATGGGACTGCTTGATATGTTTTCGGGAGGTGCTTTCTCGCAGGCGTCAATATTTGCCTTGGGAATCATGCCATACATATCGGCGTCGATCGTAGTGCAGTTGCTCGGGATAATTTTCCCATATTTCCAAAAACTTCAGAAGGAAGGGGAAAGCGGAAGACGTAAAATGAATCAGTACACAAGATATCTTACGGTAGCCGTTCTTGTCCTTCAGGCTCCTACGTATCTGCTTAATCTTCATGCGCAGTTGCCGGCATCGGCTTTCATTCTAACAGGATCATTTTTTACTATTTCGTCGGTAATTATTCTTACTGCCGGAACAATGTTTGTAATGTGGCTTGGTGAAAAAATAACCGACAAAGGCATTGGTAATGGCATATCGTTAATAATTATGATAGGTATAATTGCTCGCCTTCCAGCAAACTTTATTTTTGAAACAGGAACAAGAATGAATGGAGCAGGCGGCCCAATTGCAATAATTGTAGAATTGATATTTCTCTTTGTCGTTGTTGTCGGAACAATTCTTTTGGTACAGGGAACACGCAGAATACCTGTGCAGTATGCAAGAAGGATAGTAGGCAATAAACAATATGGTGGCGTACGGCAGTATATACCGCTTAAAGTTAATGCCGCAGGTGTAATGCCAATAATTTTTGCACAGGCAATAATGATGCTTCCTATTATTTTTGCAGGATATTCAAGCACAGGAAATGCCATTGTACAGGCATTTACAGATATGTATGGATTTTGGTATAACCTTGTTACAGGGTTGTTGATTATAGTCTTCACCTATTTTTATACAGCGATAACGATAAATCCTGTGCAGATGGCTGAAGATATGAAAAAAAATGGCGGTTTTATACCGGGAATTAAGCCGGGAAGGAAAACAGTGGAATTTCTTGATACTGTTATGTCAAGAATAACTCTTCCTGGTTCGGTGTTTTTGGCAATTGTGGCAATTCTTCCCGCTATTGCAGTGCAGGCTCAAGTAACACCGCAGTTTGCACAGTTTTTTGGAGGAACCACAATACTTATTCTCGTAGGTGTAGTGCTTGATACTCTTCAGCAGATTGAAAGCCACTTGCTTATGAGGCATTATGATGGATTGATGAAGTCGGGCCGGATTAAAGGGAGATCCGGTGCTGTACAATCAGTATAAATTTTTTTAGTTCTTTGTTTGATGTTATATTGTAAGACTGATGAAGAGGTCGAATATTTGCGGGAAAGCGCACTATTAGTATCGCGTGTTCTGGCAGAAATAGCCAAACTTGTAAAGCCCGGCGTTTCGACAATCTATCTTGATAGAATTGCCGAAGAATTTATATGCGACAATGGCGCAATTCCGAGCTTTAAAGGGTATAACGGGTTTCCGGCTACGCTTTGTACATCGGTCAACGCAGAAGTAGTACATGGTATTCCGTCAGATTACCAACTCAGGGAAGGAGATATTATCTCTATTGATTGCGGAGTAATTCTTAATGGTTGGCATGGAGATAGCGCATATACTTTCGGAGTAGGAGAGGTGAGCGAAGATAGCAAGCGTTTGCTAGAATACACCAAAGCTTCTCTTGAAGAAGGGGTAAAAATGGCAGTGGCTGGGAACAGGATAGGGGATATATCAAATGCAGTGCAATTGAAAGCGGAAAGTGGCGGTTTCTCGGTAGTGAGAGGATTAGTGGGGCATGGTATCGGGAAAAAACTGCATGAAAGACCGGATGTTCCTAATTTTGGGAAAAAAGGATCGGGGCAGAAGCTTAAGAAAGGCATTGTTATATGTATTGAACCAATGATTAATGCAGGAAAGAAAGAGACGATTCTGATGAGAGATGAATGGACAGTAAAAGCAGCAGACGGCAAACCGTCAGCGCATTATGAATATACTGTTGCAGTTGACAAAGACAAAGCTAATGTGCTTACAACATTTGAATATATTGAGGAAGTTTTATATAAAGGTAATTAAATGGCTAAACAATCTTCTATTGAGCAGGACGGCACAATCATAGAAGCGCTATCGAACGCAATGTTCAGGGTTGAACTTGAAAACGGGCATGTTATTACTGCGCATATCTCTGGCAAAATGAGGATGCATTATATAAAGATACTTCCGGGAGATAGAGTGAAGATAGAAATGTCGCCGTATGATTTAACAAAAGGAAGAATAACATTCAGGTACAAATAAGAAATTATAAGAGTAATGAAAGTAAGAACATCTGTAAAAAAGCGCAGCGCTGACTGTAAAATAGTCAGAAGGAATGGACGCATTTACGTTATTAATAAGAAAAATCCTAAATTCAAGCAGAGGCAGGGATAATTTTAACTAACTTTGTAAATTATTTAAGAAAGGATATATGGCACGTATTGTTGGTGTAGATTTACCAAGAAACAAAAGGGGCGAAGTTGGCCTTACCTACATCTATGGAGTAGGGAGAAGTACTGCCCGTAAAGTACTCGATGAAGCCGGCGTTGATAAAAATGCGAAGGTTGAAGAATGGACGGACGAGCAGATAAACTCCATCCGCAGAATATTGAATGACAACTATAAACTCGAAGGAGAACTCAGGTCTGAAACACAGCTCAATATCAAAAGACTTATGGATATTGGTTGTTACCGTGGCGTAAGGCACCGTATCGGACTTCCTGTAAGAGGACAAAGCACTAAAAATAACGCAAGAACGCGTAAAGGAAGAAAGAAAACCGTCGCAAATAAGAAAAAAGCTACTAAATAATCAGAGTATGGCAAAAAAGACTGGAACATTAAAGAAAAGAGTCGTAAAAGTTGAGCCGACAGGTCAGGCTCATGTTCATTCATCGTTTAATAACATTATTATAACCCTGACAAACGGTTCGGGACAAGTCATCTCGTGGGCGTCGGCAGGTAAAATGGGATTCAAGGGATCGAAGAAAAACACTCCTTACGCTGCCCAGATGGCATCGGAAGAATGCAGCAAAGTTGCGTTTGAGCTTGGTCTGAGGAGAGTGAAAGCTTTTGTAAAAGGTCCTGGCGCAGGTCGAGAATCGGCCATCAGGGCAATTGCGAATACCGGTATCGAAGTTACCGAAATAATTGACGTAACTCCAATGCCGCATAACGGTTGTAGAGCGCCAGGAAGGCGGAGGGTGTAATATTCTGTATTATTTAATTATCAAGTTTAAAATTATATAGCTTTATGGCAAGATATACCGGTCCAAAAACCAGAATAGCAAGAAAATTCGGAGAGCCTGTTTATGGCCACGACAAACATCTTGAAAGGAAAAATTTCCCTCCCGGGCAACACGGGATAAACAAGAAGAGAAAAAAGACTTCGGAGTATGGAGTGCAGCTGAGGGAAAAGCAGAAGACAAAATACACTTATGGAATACTTGAACGCCAGTTTCGTAATACATTTGAAAAGGCATCGAGAAGTAAAGGTGTAAAAGGTGAAGTGTTGATACAGCTTCTTGAGTCGCGGCTTGATAACGTAGTGTTCCGCTTGGGTATTAGCCCCACACGTGCGGCTGCGCGCCAATTGGTTTCGCACAGGCATATCACGGTAAATGGATCGGTGGTAAATATACCGTCCTGCCAGATTAAGCCCGGTGACATTATCGGAGTACGCGAAAGGTCCAAGTCGCTTGAAATTATTGCCGATTCGCTTGCAACAAGAAAATACAGCAAGTTATCTTGGCTCGAATGGGATGATGCGCAAATGGCAGGCAAATTCATGAGTGTGCCAGAACGTTCGGATATCCCTGAAAATATCAAGGAACAACTTATCGTTGAATTGTATTCAAAATAAATAATTAATAAATTATGGCCATTTTATCATTCCAGAAGCCAGATAAAGTAATAATGCTGGAGGCGGATGCAAAACGCGGAAAGTTTGAGTTCCGTCCGCTTGAGCCTGGTTATGGCATTACAGTCGGTAATGCGCTGAGGCGAATACTTCTTTCTTCTCTTGAAGGTTTTGCCATAACGACGGTTAAGATTGGCGGCGTTGACCACGAATTCTCGACAATAACAGGTGTAATGGAAGATGTTACAGAGATAATTCTGAACCTTAAACAGGTAAGGTTTAAGAGAATAGTTGAAGATGCCGATCATGAGAAAGTAACTATAAACCTTGAAGGACGCGACGTTTTTAAGGCTGGCGATATTAATGAAGCCCTCACCAATTTTGAGGTTTTGAATACAGACTTGGTTCTCTTCAGGATGGAACCGGATGTAAAACTCCAGATGGAACTTACTGTTTCTAAAGGCAGAGGTTATGTGCCCTCAGAAGAAAACGAACCGATCGATGCCGAATTTGGGCAGATTGCAATCGACGCTATTTTTACACCTATACGAAATGTGAAATATGCAGTTGAAAACTATCGCGTTGAACAAAAAACAGACTATGAAAAGCTTCTACTTGAGATAGAATCCGATGGCTCAATACATCCTAAAGATGCACTGAAAGAGGCTGCAAAGATACTCATATATCATTTCATGCTGTTTTCGGATGAGAAAATTACTATTGATACCGATGAGAAAACGGCAAATGAAGAATTTGACGAAGAACTGCTTCACATGAGGCAACTGCTGAAAACAAAACTGGTCGATCTTGACCTGTCCGTAAGAGCTCTGAACTGCCTTAAAGCGGCAGAAGTAGAAACACTTGGGGATTTGGTGAAATTCAACAAGACAGACCTGCTTAAATTCAGGAATTTTGGAAAGAAATCGCTTACAGAACTTGATGAACTGCTCGACTTAATGAACCTTTCATTTGGAATGGACGTAAGCAAATACAAATTAGAGAAAGATTAATTGAAAACAGGTTAAGAAGGAAAAGATGCGACACTCAAGAGTTATTAACCATCTGGGAAGAACAAGTTCACACAGAAAAGCAATGATGGCCAACATGGCAACATCGCTTATTATTCACAAAAGAATAGCAACAACAACAGTCAAGGCAAAGGCCCTGCGCACCTATGTAGAACCACTGATAACAAAATCGAAGGAAGACTCAACACATTCTCGACGAGTTGTATTCAGCTATCTTCAGGACAAAAAAGCAGTTGCCGAACTTTTCAGGGAAATATCCCCGAAAATAAGTGAACGCCCAGGAGGATATACAAGAATCCTGAAAACAGGCAACAGAATCGGAGATAATGCGGACATGTGCATAATAGAACTCGTTGACTACAACGAAGGTATGCTTGGCGGCAGCGAAGCGGTAAAAACAAAAACTGCAAGAAGAAGAAGAACATCTAAAAAGAAAGATGAATCAGCAGTAGCGGTAAAAGCCACTAAAACACAGAAACAGGAGGAAACAGCCGGACTACCCGAAACAGCAGGAGAACCGGAGGCAGAAGAAGGAAAAGCTTAGTTAATTATAATTAAATATTGAAGGGATAACGCACACATGTTTTATCCCTTTTTTATTATATTGCACACGATATTTTTTAATACCTAATAAATAATTTTATGGCACAAATAGTAAATGTTCATGCCCGTGAAATACTTGATTCGCGCGGCAATCCCACAATTGAAGTAGAAATAACTACCGCAAGCGGCTTTACAGGCAGAGCTGCCGTACCGTCAGGTGCTTCGACAGGCGAAAACGAAGCCCTCGAACTTAGAGACGGAGATAAAAGCCGTTATCTTGGAAAAGGGACCCTTAAAGCGGTAAATAACGTAAATACCCTTATTGCCGAAACAATTATCGGCATGGATGTTACTGACCAGGCTGGTATCGACGGCAAAATGATAGCCCTCGACGGAACCAAAACCAAAAGTGTTCTTGGAGCAAATGCCATACTTGGTGTGTCGCTTGCCGTAGCAAAAGCTGCCGCACAGTACCACGGGCTTCCGCTTTACAGATACATAGGAGGAACAAACTCGGTTACCCTGCCAGTTCCAATGATGAACATAATAAACGGAGGCTCGCACTCCGATGCCCCAATTGCATTTCAGGAATTTATGATAAGGCCCGTAGGGGCTCCTTCATTCAAGGAAGGTCTCAGAATGGGAGCTGAAGTATTTCACGCCCTTAAAAAAGTGCTCAAGGAACGCGGTCTCAGCACCGCAGTTGGCGACGAAGGTGGCTTTGCTCCCGAATTTGAAGGTACGGAAGACGCCCTAGAAACAATATTGAAAGCCATAGCCGCCGCAGGCTATAAAACAGGAACAGACGTTACTATAGGGCTCGATTGCGCCTCTTCCGAATTTTATAAAGACGGTATCTATAACTATGCCAAATTTGAAGGCGAAAAGGGAGCAAAAAGAAACTCTAAAGAACAGGTTGATTACCTCGAACAGCTTGTGGGAAAATACCCCATTGACTCTATCGAAGACGGAATGGCAGAAAACGACTGGGAGGGATGGAAACTGCTTACCGAAAGAATTGGTAAAAAGATACAGCTTGTTGGCGACGACCTTTTTGTAACAAACGTTGAATACCTTAAAAAAGGTATTGATATGGGATGCGCAAACTCAATACTTGTAAAAGTGAACCAGATTGGCAGCCTAACCGAAACGCTCAATGCAATTGAAATGGCACATCGCGCCGGCTACACATCAGTAACCTCGCACCGTTCCGGTGAAACAGAAGACACAATAATAGCCGACATTGCTGTAGCCACAAACTCCGGACAGATAAAAACAGGATCTGCCAGCCGCACCGACAGGATAGCCAAATATAACCAGTTACTCAGGATAGAAGAAGAACTTGGCCCGCTGGCCGTTTACGGATACAGGAAGTAAGCCCGGATATCCTCTTGCACTTCTGTGAATCACAGTTAACCCAAAGGCTGTATTCCGTAAGGAATACAGCCTTTGGGTTGTGTTTTTTCTATTTTTCTGTTCGTATAAATGATTAGCGATGTGATTAGGCAGATGGTTTCATAACATAACATGGAAAGCAGTGTCAGACACAGGTTCAAAAAAAGTATTTGCAGTTATGACATACGTATTTGTTGTGGCAGAATATGTTTTATTGTATTTTTATGGAAATTTAAATTGCAATGCACATGGAAATACAATCACCGCC
>JAITVX010000013.1 GCA_031285575.1 Bacteroidales bacterium | reverse complement strand
GGATTCGGCTTGCAGCCGCGTTTCTGCGATGCGGTGCCGGGGGCATCTTTGCGCAATGTTATTTCTTCCTTATAATGCTGAGGCCGTCTCTTACGGGGATAATAACGTTTTCTATGTTCGTCTGCTCTATCAGCATGTTGTTAAACTCTGCTATGCCGCGCGACTGCCTGTCGGCCGTGCAGCCGTCGGCAATCTTGCCGCCCCACAGCGTATTGTCGGCAATAATAAATCCGCCGCTTTTTACACGGTCAATCACAGTACGGTAGTAATCGCTATACTCGCGCTTGTCGCCATCAATAAACACGAGGTCGAACGTTGCTTCAAGCTGTGGAATAACATCAAGCGCATTGCCTGTAATTTGCCTGATGCAACTGTCAACACCGGCTTTTACGAAGAACGTATGCGCAAAGTCTCTCAGTTCGTCGTCGATTTCTATGGTGGTGAGGCAGCCGCCGGCTTGCAACCCCATTGCAAGGCATATTGCCGAGTAGCCGGTAAATGTTCCTATCTCAAGAATATGCTGCGGTTTTATCATTCTCGAAATCATCTCAAGAAGACGGCCCTGTATAAAGCCCGACGACATGTTCGGGTTAACGAACCGGATATGCGTTTGGCGGTGAAGCTCCTCAAGAACGGGATTTTCGGCAGTTGAATGTGCTGTAATATAATTTTCTGTGGTGCGGTTCATTTCTGGCTGTATGTCAGCATCGACATCTTTTCGCTGTCGAGTATTTCGTTTGCAATATCCATCATCTGCAACGCCGTAATTGCGTCGATTTCCATGCAAATATCCTCAAGCGTATGTGTTCTGTTTAGTGAAACAAGGCTTTTGGCCATGCCTATTGCCATGTTTTCGTGGTTTTCAAAACTTCGTGCTGCATATCCTTTAAGCTGTTTTTTTGCGCGGCAGAGCTGCACTGTTCCAAGCTTCTGCGTGCATAGCCTGTGCATTTCGCGGAATGTTACCGACAGGCATTTTTCGATATGTTTTTTATCGGCTGCAAAGTAAATTGAAAAAACTCCGGTGTCGCTGTATGGTGTGTAGCCCGATTCTACGGTATATGCAAGCCCTCTTTTTTCGCGCAGCTCCATGTTAAGGCGCGAATTAAGTCCGTGGCCGCCAAGTATGCTGTTGAGCAGACACATGCCGTAGTGGTTTCTGTGCGTTATGTTATACGCCCGCGTGCCGATGATGCAGTGGCTGTGAAATGTGTCATTGCGCCCGGCAACGTCAGACTGCCTGTACTCGCTGCCGGTTTTCGTGCGCGGTGAATGGCTGCGTGCCGGGCTGCAGGCGCCAAAATATTTCTCAACAAGTTTTATTATTTTCCCGTTCGAGATGTTTCCCGCCGAAAACACCACCATGTTGCCTGCAGCGTAGTGTTGGGCAACAAACCGGCAAATGTCATCACGTGTAAACTTGCTTACCGTTTCGGGCTTGCCGAGAATACTGTGGCCTATGGCTCCGGCGCCGAAAATCTGTTCGTCGAATTCGTCGAAAATAAGCTCGGCCGGGGAGTCGAGATACGAGTTTATCTCGTCAATAACAACATCCTTTTCTTTCTGAATCTCCTTTTCGGGAAATACGGAGTTGCACATTACGTCGGCCAGCAGTTCAACGGCCCGTTCGCAGTCGTCTTTCAAAAAAGATGTGTAAAACACCGTTTCTTCTTTTGTTGTATAGGCGTTAAGTTCGCCGCCAACGTCTTCAATGCGGCTGAATATATGAAACGATTTGCGCCTTGCCGTGCCTTTAAAGAACATGTGTTCGGTAAAATGTGCAATACCGTGTTCGCTGTCGCCTTCATCGCGCGAGCCGGCATTTACTGCAATGCCAAAATACGCAACCGCGCTGCCCGTACCGACATGTACAAGCCTTATTCCATTGCCAAGGGTGTGCAGCAGTATGTCCATGTTATGATGCTGTTGATGAATTTGTATGTTTTTATATGTGTTTTGCCCAAAACAACCGGCAGCAAAGGTAAAAAATCTTTTTGTATGCTGCAGCGCAGCATACAAAAATCGAAATACGCTCTGCTTCGTTGCAGCAAACAGTAATTTGGTCGTTTTGTGGTTTGCTGCATTGCAGCAGATGGAAATTTGGCGGTTTTGCTATTTGCTTCGTTGCAGCAAACAGTAATCTGGCCATTTTGTGGTTTGCTGCAACGAAGCAAACGGGAATTTGGTCATTTTGTGGTTTGCTGCATTGCAGCAAACAGTATTTTGGTTATTTTCCTGTTTGCTGCAACGAAGCAGAGGGAAATTTTGTTCGGGTCTGCTGCAACGCAGCAGGGATTGTTGCAACAGAAGTGTTTTTTTCAACAGCGTGTTACTTGCTGTTCCATTTATAAAGCAGTCGTCCCCTGAAAACTTTTTAGGGGACGACTGCTTAACACACTGTAGAATACTTTTATACCGTAATTTAATCGCGTTCTTCGCCTATAAGATCATCATCAACAAGTATGCGGCCGCAATATTCGCAGACAATAACTTTTCTTCGCGATTTTATGTCAAGTTGTCTTTGCGGCGGAATCTGATTAAAGCAGCCTCCGCAGGCGTCTCTTTTTACAGGCACAACTGCAAGCCCGTTCCTGGCATTTGAACGTATTCTTTTATAGGCAGTAAGCAGTCTGTCTTCTATCACGCCCTGTATTTTTTTCGATTTCTTCAAAAGCATTTCTTCTTCTTTCTGCGTGTCGGAAATAATGTCATCGAGTTCCGATTTTTTGTTGTCGAGGTCGGAAGAACGGTCGTTCAGAAGATTCTCAGATTCGCCGAGAACAGCCTTTTTATCTTCAATCTGAATCATGAACTCTCTAATTTTCTTGTTACAAAGTTCAATTTCAAGATTCTGAAATTCAATTTCCTTTGAAAGAGAATCGTATTCACGGTTATTCCTTACGTTTTTTTGCTGATCATCGTATTTTTTTATCAGAGCTTCGGATGTCGCTATTTCATTGTGTTTGTCCGACACGGCTTTTTCGAGGTTTGTTACTTCTTCTTTCAAATTGCCAAGCCTTGTTCCCAAACCGGCAATTTCATCCTCAAGGTCTTGAACTTCAAGTGGCAGTTCTCCTCTGAGGGTTTTAATTTTATCTATTTCAGAGTCAACAAGCTGAAGGCTGAACAGTGCTCTAAGCCTGTCTTCTACTGATATTTCAGTGTCGTTTGTTTTATTCTTTTCCATTGTAAAAATAATTAATCGGATTCAAATTTGTTTTTGAAAACCTGACTGCAAATTTAGGGAATTTTTTAATAATTAAATCACCGATTATTTCCTGTGAGAATTTTTCAGTTTCATAATGCCCTGCATCTATCAGTAAAATTTTACCATCGACAGCCAGATAGTCATGATATTTAATTTCAGATGTAACATAGGCGTCGGCATTGCAGGCTATGGCCGGGTTTATAAAACTGCCTCCGGCCCCGCCGCATACTGCAACTTTTATTATTTTTTTTCCGGGCATGGCAGAGTGGCGCAATACCTGCGCCTGAAGCGTATCTGAAACCATCTTCAGAAAATCATGCTCCGGCACAGGTTCAGAAAAATTCCCCACACATCCGGTTCCATGCTGTATGTTGTTATTTTCAAGCTGATACAGGTCGTAGGCTACCTCCTCGTAGGGATGAGAATTTATAAGGGCGTTTATAACCTTATGTTTCAGGTGCGCATACAAAACTGTTTCAAACCTTAGCTCTTTTTCAAAATGTATTTTCCCTTTTTCGCCAATATATGGCTTCGATGTTTCACCGCTCTTGAAGCTTCCGGTTCCGTGGCTGGCAAAGCTGCACCGGTCATAAGCCCCTGTTATGCCGGCTCCGGCTTCAAAGATTGCATTACTTACATTATCGTAATGTTTTTCAGGAATAAACGTAACCAGTTTAAGTAGTTTTCCTTTCAGAGGTAACAGAACACTAACATTATTCAGTTTTAGTTTTTCGGCCATTTTCCGGCTTACTCCGTTTTGAAAATTATCCAGGTTAGTGTGTGCTGCATATATTGCAATATTGTTTTTTATGGCTTTTACAGCAATTTTTTCAGTAACGCTTTCTCCTGTAATCTTTTTAATTCCGGAAAAAATAAGAGGATGATGTGAAATTATTACATCACACTTATTATATATGGCTTCTTCAACAACGTCACTGGTAACATCCAAAGCAACCAGCAATGAATTTACCTCTGTGTCGGGATTTCCTATCTGCAGCCCCGAATTGTCATAACTTTCCTGAAAAGCCAGCGGAACCAAAGAGTCGATATACGCAGTCAGTTCTTTTAATTTCATGTTTTCGAGACGATGGCTATGAGTAAATAATATTCAAAAACTATATATTATCGCGTATTTCTACAAGTATGGATTTTATTTTCTGAAGCGATTCCGTAATTTCAAACTTATAGTTTGTTTCATCCCATTTGCCCAACAGCCGTTTTTTTGCGCCATCGAGGGTTAGTCTTTCTTCTTTGAGCAACCGATGAATAATTTTCAGATTTTTTATATCCTGTTGAGTAAACAACCTGTTTCCCTTTTTATTTTTCATGGGCTTCAGGATTTTAAACTCATTATCCCAAAAACGGACAGTCGATACCGGCACATCGAGCATTCTTGCCGTTTCGCCAATTGTGAAATAAATTTTTTTTATATCGGGTTCTTCGTAATTCATTGTTCTGCGGCAATTATTTCTAATCGAACGACTGACCTGTTTTGGATGCAATTTCAATCATCCGTTCATACTCGTCAGGAGTAAGGTCTTCAAAGTAATAGTTAACCGGGTCAACATTATTTCCGTTTATCTTTATTTCATAATGGAGGTGGTTGGCTACCGATGTTCCTGTATTTCCGACATAACCAATAACATCTCCCCTGCGAACCTTCTGTCCTCTTCTAACGTTAAATTCACTAAGGTGGGCATATATGCTTGTGTATCCGAAGCCATGATCGACTATGATATGTTTCCCCAGCCCCCGCTGCGAAGACTGAACAACCGATATGGTTCCGTCTCCGGTCGCGTAAACGTCGGTTCCTGCTGGAGCGGTAAAATCCATGCCGGCATGGAATTTTGTTATCTTGTAAATAGGGTGTATCCTCAAACCGTATCCTGAAGCTGTTCGGGTAAGGTCGTTATTTGAAATAGGAAGAATTGCAGGGATTGACTTAAGCATATCTTCCTTTTTCCTGGCCAATTCAATTATTTCGTCAAACGATTTTGACTGCAGATACAGTTTTTTCTGTATGTTATCAAGCCGTCCGGCCGTTTCAATTACAAGTTCGGAATTACTGTAACCTTCCAGATTCGTATATCTGTTCACTCCTCCCTCTCCACCTTCCCTTAATGTTGCGGAAACAGGTTCCGCTCCAAATATTGTGCGATAAAGATTGTCGTCCGTTTTCTGGAGATCGTTCAATACATTTTCAATATTCCCCATTTCCCTGTTAATCAAATCGTATTGTATGGAAAGCTGCTCTATTTCCCTTTTAAGTGCTTTCTCTTTGGGAGAATCAATAAACATTGCAAATAAAAACCAGTAAACAAGCGCCACTAAAACGGAACCGAGGAAATAAGAAAAAAAACGGAGGAAAACAGCCTTAATGCTCAGTTTTACCTTGTCAAAACTAAGCGATTCGGGATTAAATTTATATTTTGTGCGCGGCATAGCTTATATTACATAATTAATTGATAGCTCACGTAAGCCTAATCTCACTTAGACCTGGAAGATAGAACCTCTATCATTTCTTCATACTCTTCGGCCGTAATATCGTTATTGAAAAAATGAATGGGGTTTTTATGCTGCCCAAACTGATTTACCTGATAGTGAAGATGCGGCCCCGACGATGTACCCGTGTTTCCGCTAAGGCCTATCAGGTCGCCTCTTTTTACCTGTTCTCCCTTAGCTACTCTTATACGGCTCAGATGCCCATACGTTGTCCGCAGCCCGTAACCATGGTCAATAACGATGTAATTTCCCAATCCGGAATTTCTGCCGGCTTCTAAAACAATTCCGTTTCCTGTTGCATATACATCCGTACCGAGAGGAACGGCAAAATCCTGCCCGTAGTGCATTCTTGGCGTTCCAAGCACAGGGTGAACTTCCCTGAACCTGAAACTGTCGCTAAGCCTGAACCTTACATCAACAGGGCTTATCATGGGCTGATGCTCCATTTCTTCTTTCCACACTACCGCCCTGTCCGTAACCGATTTGAACGACTCTTTCTGAACATTCGCCATGTTTGATATCATATCAACCTTCGTCATGTGAGATATCAACAGGTACGAATTCATCAGTCCTGAAAGATGTCTGTAATGATCAATACCCCCAACCCCTGGCTTACGGTATGTTTCGGGCAGCGAATCCATGTCAAGTATGGGACGGTAGCGCATATCGTCAGAAAGGCGCAAGTCGTTCAACACAGATATTGAATTATCCATTTGCCTGTCAACAATCGAATAACGCAACTTAATATCTTCAAGTTGCTGAGCAAGGTGTTTTTCTTTAGGGGAGCCGAACAGCGTCTTAAATATACTTACATAAACTATCGTTAAAATACATGACACGGCAAACCACAATAACGACTTAACCACTTTGGCTTTTAACGGCATTTTTTCCTTCTTAAATCGCAGGTCGGTCTTATCGAGTATATACTTATGTTTCCTGAACAAAACTGTTATTATTTATTCTTTTACGGTTAGCGGCCAAATTTAAGGCAAAAAAATAACTCTGCAAATTATTTTCGATATGTTTTTTTAATATTCGATTCTAAGACTGCAAATCTAAGGATATTGCTTCTTTTGCAAATATACTGTGATTTACCAATTCCCCGATTTCCCGAAGAAATCTATTTAGTTATACAGGGCTTACAGGCTGTTGTGATGATAGTCGGGGTTGTTTTCAAAGTCACCTACTCTTTTCCTGAACTGTTCGGGAATTGGAATGGATACGTTGTTTTGCCTGTCGCAGCCGGACAGTATCGACAGGCAGGTGCTTTTTAGCCTGCCTGTGTTGTTGTCAACAATACGCTGCATCATTTTAAAGCTTTTGTTGCCTATTTCGGTTACCTTTGTTTCAACCCTTATGCTGTCGTTGAAAAGTATCGATTCAATAAAGTCGCATTTGAGGTGGACGATTACCTTGTCGATTGCTTCCCAGCTGATGTCTTCGCCGAGCTGTTTCCAGTAGTTAAGCCGCCCTGTGTCGTAGTATGAAAAGTATATGCCGTTGTTTACGTGCCCAAGCGGGTCAATGTCGGTCATGCGTACCTGTATGTTTATTCTGCTTTTGAATGTGAGGGTTTCGATTTCGTTCTTTGTCATTTTTATACATTAATTATATGGAGCGTCATGCCCTGAGTGTGTTTTTGTGTCCGTCTTTTATGCCGAGTAGGTAGGCGCCCATACCTGTAACCCAGAACACTACCGGATAGAACAGCCATCTTTCTGCACCGCCAACTCCGAGTACGGGGATGAAGTATTGCTGGAATACGAGCATTATCAGCACAATGACGCCGAAGCATGCAAAGATATATTTGAGGGGCGTATCGACTATCTTGAACGAAACTGTTGCAGCCATCGAACCGCATACGAATACGGCGCTTACAAGGATGTTGTTTGTTGGGAGTGCCCCCTGCAGTATGCCTGAACATGCAAGGCCTGCGCCGAACATGGCCATGGGGACTGTTAGCAGGTATTTCCTGAATATTTTGTGAACAAACCATGTGCCGGCCATAATCATAAGCCCGGCTGCTATCATCGTGTAGTCGAATATCGATACGGATATGCGGCGGAAGTCGCCGGTTCCCATGCTTATTTTTGATGCCAGTTCGCTTATGTAGTTGTCGCGCGCACTGAAATCGGCGGTGTAGAACAGTTCGCTGGTAATGATGCCCATGAATATAAAGAAGCCTGCAAGGAACAGCAGTAACCCCGATTTTGTGAGAGATGCACGGATGTCGGATTTAAGTATTTCATTTATGTCGTTCATATGCCTGCCGGTATTTATTGCGCAAAGATAGCGGAACTTTTGAATTATTTACCGTATTCCATTACTGTACACCTCAAAAAGGCAGTTTCATAAATGCCGGAGGCTGGTTTCACTGCGCTACAAAGTGAAAGGTAAGAGTTCCTGTCTGAACTTTGGGAGCCCTGATGTCGGAGTTGAATTTTGAAACCAGCGCCGAGTTAACGGCGGTTTCTGTCAGGCATTCATCGGCTGAGCTTTCGCCTGCCAGCACCGCGGCTTTTGCAACATCGCCACTCTGGGTTATTTCAATCTGCAGCGTTATTTTTCCCGAGCCCTGGCACCGGTAAATAGGCACCGGCATATATGTATGCGTCCTTCCTTCAACAGAATAATATATTCGCGTAGGGCCCTTATAGCTTGCTGCCGCCGCCTGTTGCATTTGAGCGGGTTTTTCTTCAGTTCTTGCAGGTGCGCTGTTTACCGGAATACTGTAGTCGCTGGCAGGCGACGCATGCCCCTGCATGTCGATATAGTTGTCGGCACCAAGCTGTCCGCTGCTTACAAGTTCGTCTTTTACCATATTGATGTAGTCGTTGCGGTCAATTATCGGGTTGGCTGCAGCTGACAGGTTGCGTGCAATATTCAGCAGCTCTTCATCGCCCTGAAGGGCTCTTTCAACAGTGACAACGGTTGCTTCCGGAGGCTTTGCCTGCCGTTCCGCTGTTTCCGGTTCGGCAACCAGTTCCAGGTCGAGAATCAGGTTCTGCCTTACATGAAGTTCCCTTATCTGGAATACCATAACCACAATACCGGCAATGAGGTGAATAATTACCGTACCAAGTATTCCAGCCAGTTTTCCGTTGTGTTTCTTCATAAGCTGCGCCTACCTTTCTGCGTTTTTAACCTTCCTGCGCACCCTGGCTTCTTTAGGCTTTTCGAACCGGTGGTTCCTCAGAAGACCGTTTTTCATTCCCTGCACAAACCTGGCCCACGCAAACGGGTTGAGAAGGTTGTTTACCGGATACTGGTTTTTGGTGGCAAGGGCGTTAAAGTTCTGCTCCATAACATACCTGAAGCCTGCTTCGGGAGAAACATGCAGGCCTATGTCATTCTGCAGGGCCACGTATATGGATGCAAGGTTTTCCTGCATGTTTTCCACAACAGGGTCAACGGGCTTTTCGCGGGTTATGTCTCTTAAAAACTCGCTGTACGTATTCCACGGCAGTATGTTCACGCTTTCAATCTGAACGGTATCGAACTCAAGCCTTATGTCAACACTTGCAAACTGGCCGGCATAGCCGGGAGGTATTATCGTATGATACCTTTTATATCCGAGGGCCCTGAAAAATACAGTATCGCCTGGCACACTTGTTATGGAATATATTCCCGACGGTTCGCTGAGTGCAACACGTCTGAGCTTTACCGACATAATGGTTGCGCCCTGCACGAGCCTGCCGGTTTCGTCGGATATCATGCCGCTTACCTGCACATATCCCGGCTGCCCCTGCACGGCAGGCAGTACGGCTAACAGCAGCACAACGATATGTAAAAACCTTGTCAACGTGTTTTGCTCTAATGTTTGCGTGCAAAGTAAGCATTATTGAACGTAAACATGAAACATTTAACCATATTTTAACTGACCTCCTGCTTTTTGCCGGCAATAACGGTATAAATATGCCCCTTCCGCACCGGCGGTGGGTATTCGTTTATCTGCTGCGCGCGCCGGTTACCTGAAGCGGTCTTTCAGTTCGGTGCGGAGTATGGCGAGGGCTTTTGACATGTGGCCTTCTACGGTTTTTACTGATATTTTGAGTATTTCGGCTATCTCGCCGTATTTGAGGCCTTCCGTGCGGCTGAGGCTGAAGATGCGACGGCTCTGCGGCGGAATGCGGTTGAGGGCTTGTGACAGGTGTTCAGACAGTTCGTGCTCAAGCAGTGTGTCGTGGGGGGTGATGCATGAATTTTCGACGTAAACGAGCTTGAGTATTTCGTCGTATCTGTTTCTTACTTTCCGGTGGCGCAGCCTGCTGATGCTGCTGTTGGCAACAGCCTTGTACAGCCAGGCCTTCAGCGGTTCGCCTGGGGTAATGTCGCAGCGGTTTTCCCAGAGCTTTATGAAGACGTCCTGCACAACGTCCTGCGATTCTTCTGTGCAGAACAGGTATTTGTTTGCAAAGCTGCACAGTGCCGGGTAGTGCGTCCTGAAAAGAAGCTCGAACGCCTTCGTGTCGCCCATCCTGATTCTGGCCGGTAGCTGGTTTATCATAAGCAGTTAAAAAAACACATAACAATATTACTTAAAACATTTCGTAATTCAATCATTTTTAATGAAAATTTATGAGGTATATGTAGAAATTACATTTATTGTTATATGTGCATCAGGTTTCAGGCAGCGGCGGCCAGGTGTAGTTTCACCTGGATTCAGTATAGCCATACGGAACGTTTGTATGGCTATACATTATTTTTGTGTACTTACACAGAACGCATGTATAGCTTTACAGAGCTTTCGTATGTTTATACAGAATTTTTGTTTGGCTGCGCGGAAGCACCGTACGGTCATATCCCGTAGTGCCGCTTGAGTATTGCGCTGAAAAGGCGCGGTGGAAGGGCATGCCTTAGCCATACGGCCAGTTTCTGGTCAAACGCGCCAACAATGTAGCGCTGGCGAGGGTTTTTGAGTTCCGCTATGAGGGCAACGGTTGCGGCAAGCTTCGACGGGTGCCATCCGCCCGTTTCGTCACTTTCAATCACCTGCATTGCGGCTTCATAGGGCTGCTTGTACGGGTCGCCGGGGCCTGTGGGGGCAAGGCAGTTTTTGCGGCTGGCAGTGTTGCCGGTGCGGAAGTCGCCGGGGTTTACAACTACTGTCCTGATGTTGAACCGCTCTGTCTCCATCCTTAGGGCTTCGCTGAAGCCTTCAACGGCAAACTTTGCGGCTGAATAGAAGGCCTGGAACGGCAGCCCTACAAGGCCGCCTATCGACGATATGTTTATTATGGTGCCGCCGCCCTGCCGCCGCATGGCCGGCAGTACTTCGCGCATAAGCGTGGCCGGGCCAAGGAAGCCGGTCTCTATCTGCAGCCTTGCATGTTCGGGCTGAAGCGTTTCGGCCGGGCCGCCGGTGTGCATGCCGGCGTTGTTTACAAGCACGTCGATGCGGCCTTCGGCAAGCAGCACTTCCGCTACGGCGCGTTTAAGGGTAGCAGCGTCGGCAAGGTCGGCGGTAAGGTATTTCACCAGTATTTTATGGGCCGGCACGGTGCGCACCGTGCCGTAAACCGTGTGCCCTCTTCGGGCAAGGAGTTCGGCGGTGTGCTTCCCGAATCCCGATGATATGCCTGTTATCAGGATTACCTTTTTCATCTGTCACCGGAGTATTTGCAGCGCCTTGGCTGCCCGTGATATTTTTTCTACCGACAGCACCACCTGTTCGGTCGTATGGGTTGCCATAAGCGAATACCTGATAAGGCTGTCTTCCTTCGGAACGGCCGGTGAAACTACGGGGTTCACAAAAATACCGTCTTCAAACAGCATCCGTGTAAGCTGAAGGGCCTTTGTATTGTCGCGAATAAACAGGGGGATAATGGGAGTTTCCGACTTGCCGGTGTCGAACCCGGCGGCCTTGAACCCCTTCAGCGCAAGGGCTGTCACTTCCCACAGATGTCCGATGCGTTCGGGTTCGTTTTCCATTATCTCTATTGAAGCAAGTACTGCTGCGGCCGAGGCGGGCGTCATACTTGCGCTGAAAATAAGCGTGCGCGAGTTGTGTTTTATGAAGTTTATCACTTCGCGGTCGGCAGCGATGAACCCACCGAGTGATGCAAACGACTTTGAGAAAGTTCCCATAACAAGGTCAACCCTGTCGGTAAGCCCGAAGTGTGATGCCGTGCCAGCTCCGTTTTTGCCAATGACGCCGAGCGAATGGGCATCGTCAACCATTACCGATGCATTGTAGCGGCCGGCAAGCTCTGCAATTTCGGGAAGCCTTGCAATGTCGCCCTCCATTGAAAAGATGCCATCTACAACTATCAGTTTCAGCCTGCCGTCCTCACACAGTTTAAGTTTTGCCTCGAGCGACCCCATATTGTTGTGGG
>JAITVX010000248.1 GCA_031285575.1 Bacteroidales bacterium | reverse complement strand
ACCGGACGAAAATCTGTTGCCGAAATGGCTTTGCAGGTAAGCCAGCATTTAAAATCGGACGATGAAGTGATTTTACATCCCGAAAAATTCTACGACCGCGTTATAGAAATCAACCTCTCGGAACTTGAACCGTATATAAATGGCCCTTTTTCCCCGGATATTGCTACTCCACTGTCAAAAATGAAAGAGATGGCAGGGCAAAACGGCTGGCCTGAAAGCGTAGATGTCGGGCTTATCGGTTCATGCACCAATTCATCGTATGAAGATATGTCGCGGGCAGCATCGGTGGTGAAAAATGCAATGGACATTAAACTGGATAAAAAGGCGGAATTTAAAATTACCCCCGGCTCGGAGCAGATAAGGCATATTGCCTGCCGCGACGGCTATCTTAAACTGTTTGAGGAAGCAGGTGGCGAAGTATTTGCGAACGCCTGCGGACCATGCATAGGGCAATGGGATAGAAAAGGATCAGACAATAACCAGGTCAACACAATAATACATTCGTTTAACCGGAATTTTGCCAAACGCGCCGACGGCAATCCCAATACACACGCCTTTGTTGCGTCTCCAGAAATTGTAACGGCAATTGCAATAGCCGGAAAACTAACGTTTAACCCCATTACCGATACCCTTATTAACAGAGACGGACAGGAGGTTATGCTTGCCGAACCCTCCGGTTACGAACTCCCTCCCAACGGATTTGAACATATTGACAATGGCCTTTTAACCCCCGACACATATGTTCCACATGCGGAAATACACGTTAATCCCGAGTCGGACAGGCTGCAGTGCCTTGTTCCTTTCCCCGAATGGGACGGGCTCGATTTTATTGCATTACCACTTTTAATAAAAGTAAAAGGCAAATGCACAACCGACCATATTTCAATGGCCGGCCCATGGCTGAAATATCGCGGCCATCTGGAAAATATTTCCAACAACTATATGATTGGTGCAATTAACAGTTTCAACGGCGAAGCCAATAAAACGCTGAACCAGCTTACCGGAAATTATGAGCCTGTGCCGGCCATTGCAAAATCGTATAAACAGGCAGGCGTCGGTTCGGTTGTTGTAGGTGAAGAAAACTTTGGCGAAGGCTCGTCGCGCGAACATGCGGCAATGGAACCGCGCTTTCTGAATGTAAAGACCATAATAGTAAAATCGTTTGCCCGGATTCACGAAACGAATCTTAAAAAGCAGGGGATCCTGCCTCTTACGTTTACTGATAAAGCCGACTACGACAGGATACGGGAAACCGACCGGCTCACTGTTTCCGGTCTGAATAATCTTTTGCCAGGCCAGAACCTTAATGTAACAATAACCCACAGTGATGGCTCCGAAGAGTTGATAGAAGTAAAACACACATTTAACAAATCTCAGATAGAATGGTTCAAAGCCGGCAGCGCCCTTAACCTTATACGAAAGTCGGGAGCATAATGATTTTAATTCCTGTACTTTCAGCCTCGCTGTTGCAATGACGAAGAAAAGATTATCTGCCGGAAACTTCGGGGTTATGTGTTTAATAATAAAATTACGGTATCTAAAAAGTTATATTTGATGTATGATTGACCGTTTTACAATAGACCGTATTCTCGATTCAGCCCATATTGTCGATGTTGTAGGCGAATTTATTCAGCTGAAAAAACATGGAGCCAATTATTTGGGGCTTTGTCCGTTTCATAATGAAAAAACACCGTCGTTCACCGTTTCGCCTTCAAAGGGAATATTCAAGTGCTTTGGCTGCGGAAAGGCAGGTAACTCGGCCAATTTCATAAAGGAGCACGAGAGTCTGTCGTATCACGAAGCGCTCAGGTTTCTTGCAAAAAAATACAATATTGAGATTGAAGAAAGACAGCAGACAAGTGAGGAACTTGAGAGACAGAACGAAAGGGAAAGGGAAAGGGAAAGTCTGCTGGTGGTTACTTCGTATGCCCTGAGGCAGTTTTCGGAAAACCTGTTCAACAGCAACGAGGGAACCGCCGTTGGTCTTGCATACTTTAAGGAAAGGGGATTCAGACAGGAGACACTCCTCAAGTTCGAGCTCGGCTACAGCCTGTCGGAAAAAAACGCCTTCTCGAGAAAGGCTCTCGACGACGGCTACAAACAGGAGTTTCTGGTGAAAACAGGTCTTTCCATACAGGGCGACGAGCGTATATTCGACAGGTTCAGCGGCCGCATAATGTTTCCCATCCATTCACTGTCGGGGCAGCCGCTGGGGTTTGGCGGACGGATACTTAAAACAGACGCCAAAACAGCAAAATACCTGAACTCACCCGAGTCGGACATATATCACAAGAGCCGGATACTGTACGGCGCCTTCCAGGCACGCAGGGCAATAACGAGGGAAGACAGATGCTATCTGGTTGAGGGATATACCGATGTGTTGTCGCTTCACGAAGCGGGAATTGAGAATGTTGTAGCCTCGTCGGGCACGTCGCTTACGCAGGAGCAGGTGAAACTGATAAAAAGGTTTACGCCCAATATCACCATACTGTACGACGGCGACCCGGCCGGTATAAAAGCCTCGCTGCGAGGTATCGACATTGTGCTTGAAGAGGGGATGAACGTAAAAATCGTTTTGCTTCCCGAAGGGGAAGACCCCGATTCGTATTCAAAGAAAGTTAGCAACGAGGAGTTCCGCAGCTTCCTGAAAGATAATGAAACCGATTTCATCCGTTTCAAAAGCAGGCTTCTGATGGCCGAGGCCGACAAAGACCCTGTGATGAAAGCAAACCTTATCCGCGACATAGTTAAGTCGATAGCCGTGATACCCGAAGCAATAACGCGCACGGTTTACATAAAGGAGTGCGCCGCAACCCTCGAAGTGGGCGAACAGCTGCTTTACAGCGAAGTGGGCAAACTGCTGGGCGATAAGAAAACCGGCGACAGGAACAGATATACTGCACCCGGCGACCTGCCAACTGACGTAAAAACACCTGACGTAAAGCCGCTGAAGCATGAAACGGCTTCATTTTATTCGGAACGCGAAATAGTGAGGCTGCTGCTGAAATTTGGCACCGCAGAATTTGAACACTCCGTAAACGCGGAAAACGATAACAGGGAAACCGTTACCGTAACCGACTACATTGTAGATGAAATTGTTTCCGATGAACTTGATTTTAACGACACGGTTTGCGCAAAGATATTTGCCGACTTCAGGTTTCACAGCGAGCAGGGCATGGTTACCGGCGACAGGCAGTTTGTTCAGCACGAAGACCCTCAAGTGTCGGGTCTTGCAGCCGACCTGCTGGCCGACACATACGAACTGAGCAGGATATGGGAACAAAAGCAAACATACGTTGAGCAGGAAGAGGCGAAACTGAAAGATATTGTTTGCGACGCCGTGCTCAAATTCAAAAGCGACAAGATAAACATAATGCGCAAAGACCTTATGCAACAGCTCGAAGAAGCAGTAAAGGCCGACAACCAGGAAAAAATCATACTGCTTCAGAAACGGTATTCCGCCCTCAGCACCGCCCTTGGCGAAATTTCAAAAAAACTCGGCGGCAGGATACTGTTATAATACCCAATCATTTTCACGGTACTCAATCGTTACGGGGCGGGCAAACCCGGCCCATACGATTAATGGTCGTTATGTTTTAATGGCTTGCGTGCTATGTTTTATCAGTTTACTGACTATGCTCTAATCATTATCCGCTTATGTTTTTATAATGACACCTACGTCTTACAACAACAAGACCTACATCTTACTGCTGTGAGATGTAGGTGTAATCAATAATTATTGCCTGCAGAAATAACAGTTATTGCCGTTGTTTTGCATAAAACAGAGCGTGAAAACATATAGCTTGATGTTACGTAACGAATATTTTATGCAACTGCAAGTATAACCCCATGGCTTGACATGAGTAATCTGACATTGTTTCAGTCGAGCTTCAGTACTGCCAGAAATGCCTGCTGCGGCACTTCAACATTACCTACCTGTCGCATTCTTTTCTTGCCTTTCTTCTGTTTCTCAAGAAGTTTCCTTTTTCTTGTTATGTCGCCGCCATAGCATTTTGCGGTAACGTCTTTCCTCACCGCCTTAACCGTTTCGCGGGCTATTATTTTAGCCCCGATGGCCGCCTGTATGGCAATGTCGAATTGTTGCCTCGGGATAAGTTCTTTCAACTTTTCACACATTCTCCGCCCGAAATCATACGCATGGCCTCTGTAAATAAGCGTTGACAGGGCATCAACCATTTCACCGTTAAGAAGGATGTCGAGCCTTACAAGGTCGGCCTTCTGATACGATGTATAGTAATAATCGAATGAGGCGTATCCTTTCGATATGCTTTTCAGTTTGTCGTAAAAATCGAAAACTATTTCCGACAGCGGCATCTCAAACGTAAGTTCTACCCTGTCGTGTGTAAGATACACCTGGTTTTTGAGCGTTCCGCGCCTGTCGATGCACAGGTTCATTATTGCGCCAACATAATCGGCGAGCGTAATAACCTGGGCTATGATATAGGGCTCCTCAATACGGTCGATATATGTTACTGCCGGCAGTCCGGAAGGATTATGAACGTCTGTTTCTTCGCCTTTGGTGGAATATACCTTGTATGAAACGTTTGGAACCGTTGTAATAACGTCCATGTCGAACTCTCTGTCGAGGCGTTCCTGTATAATCTCCATGTGAAGCAGCCCCAGGAATCCGCACCTGAACCCAAAGCCGAGCGCTGCCGACGATTCGGGAACAAACGTGAGCGACGCATCGTTAAGCTGAAGTTTTTCTATTGATGTTCTGAGGTCTTCGTAGTCATCGGCATCAACAGGGTAAATACCTGCAAACACCATTGGCTTTACATCCGAAAAGCCGGCTATTGCCGCATCGCACGGGTTTTCGACATGCGTAACGGTGTCGCCCACTTTTACTTCCGACGATGTTTTGATGCCCGAAATTATATACCCTACGTCGCCCGTTGAAAGCGTTTCCCTTGGGCTCTGTTTCAGTTTCAAAACGCCTATTTCTTCGGCTTTGTATTCGTGGCCGGTGCTGACAAACTTTACCCTGTCGCCTTTGTTAAGCGTTCCGTTCACTATCTTGAAATAGGCAATAATTCCCCTGAAGGCATTGAAAATAGAGTCGAACACAAGGGCCTGCAGCGGAGCGTCGGGATTCCCCGATGGTGGGGGTATGCGGGTTACAATACGTTCGAGTATGTCGTCAATTCCCACGCCTGTTTTGCCGCTTGCTTCAATTATTTCATCGCGTTTGCAGCCAACAATATCAACAATCTGGTCTTTTACTTCCTCGGGCATGGCGCTGGCCATATCCATTTTGTTCAGTACCGGTATTATCTCCAGGTCGTGTTCAATGGCCATGTAAAGATTCGATATTGTTTGTGCCTGTATTCCCTGCGTTGCGTCGATAACAAGCAGTGCGCCCTCACATGCCGCAATTGAGCGCGACACCTCATACGAAAAATCCACATGCCCGGGGGTGTCGATAAGGTTGAGCAGATATTTCGTGCCCTTAAAGTCATGTTCCATCTGAATGGCATGGCTTTTGATAGTTATGCCACGTTCGCGTTCAAGGTCCATGTCGTCAAGCACCTGTGCCTGAAATTCCCTTTCGGAAATAGTTTTTGTTTTTTCAAGCAACCTGTCGGCCAGGGTACTTTTGCCATGATCAATATGAGCTATTATACAGAAGTTGCGGATATTCTCCATTCAAAACAGAGCCTTTAAAATGAGGTGCAAATATATAAAACAAGTGTTTACCTGCAAAGGTATGCGCCACATAAAACATGGCAAACGCACGAAAATTTTATGCAGCACGTTTCCTGTTTTAAAAATTAATACAAACAAGAACCCCCGCGCGCGGCTCCTAAAAAACTCGGCGAGGGGTCTCTTTTCGCTTGCTGTCGGTTGGTTAATATCTCACCGACCATCTTTTTTCGGTGGCAATGGTCTTGTCGCAACCGTCGGTCCGTAAAACTTGCCCTTATTGCGTCGGACAGGTATCCGTTTTTCAGTTCCGTATTCCTGTATGTTATTATATCCGTTGCATTGCACACAAACGGTGCTGAAATCGGCAATATCGGCCACCGGCCACAGGTAATAGCCAAGGTTTTTCTCAATCTGCTGACCGTTGTTCAGCCCCGACGGAATGTTTACTCCCTTTGTCGATATTGAAATTGAA
>JAITVX010000179.1 GCA_031285575.1 Bacteroidales bacterium | reverse complement strand
GTTCTTTCAGGTACACCTTTTCGCTGATTTGGTAGCGGGGTTTAATAAATTCTTTTTGTTGTGTTTTTTCGTCAAAATAATAGAATGTTCCAAAAAACTCATCGTAATTAGAATGTATTGATAATGGGTGTAAATCCTACGAAACCACATTGCACACAGTATTTGGCTGCGGCTTTATTATCCGCCTTGTCTGCGTTTTTGTTCCGGTTATTACCACATGGAAAAGCGGCTCTTTAAAACATATTCCTTTCATCTCTTAAATTTTAATTAATTGGTTAATATATTCCGTCCACTGCTGTGCCATTGCGCGGGCTATGCCGGTGTGGAATCTGGAACGCTCTTTCTTACTTTTTTCATTTCCACCGCCTTTAAGGAGATGTGCCAATTTTCTTTTGTCTGCCCGGTCTGCATTTATTAAATAATATTTCGGCTCGTTTGCCGTCTTTTTCTCAAAAAGACTGTCGGTTAAACTGTATTGCAGTTTCGGCAGGTTTGTGAGCCAAAGGCAGGTCTTCTTTTTGTAGTCGTGTCCGAAATAATACGGCTCTACTATCTGTGTGTATCCTGACTACTTCAAAGATACGAAAAGACCTCGTAAAAACGGCATAATATGGATAAAATGAGTAGGGGCAGACCTATGTGTCTGTCCCGATATGAATGTACCCGATATATGCAAAATATATCGGGTAATATGATTGCATATTTCAAGTATCAAAAAACAAAATAGATTAATTTACCGGCAAAATTGTGGCAATACAATTTTGCTGTAGTTGCTTGGAAACCCGGCGGTAAGTGTTACGAAAATGGTTTGCTTATGGCAACTTTGATATATTGATATGCGAAAATACAGATAAATATTCCAAACGCAGCAATTGACAAGTGTCGATAATCGGTTGCAGAATAAGTTCCTATAATAATCAGCCAAGATAACTTTTGAGCAGCCTACTGCGCGAAATATGTCTCAGCCTTCTGATAGCTTTTTCTTTTATCTGCCTGACTCTTTCGCGGGTAAGGCCGAATTTCTCGCCTATCTCTTCAAGCGTCATTTCCTGACAGCCAATGCCAAAGAAATATCTGATAATATCTCTTTCGCGTTCGGTAAGCGTTGCGAGTGACCGGTATATTTCCCTTGAAAGCGATTCGTCAATAAGCATCTTATCGGCTATTGGGGAATCGGAGTTAGTAAGAACATCCAAAAGACTATTGTCTTCTCCTTCAACAAAAGGAGCGTCAACGGAAACGTGCCTGCCGGAAACTTTAAGGGTATCCTGAATTTTTTCCTTTGGCAAATCGAGGGCTTCAGCAAGTTCTTCCGGTGACGGGGTGCGTTCATATTCCTGTTCAAACCTGGAAAATGCTTTATTTATTTTATTGAGCGAACCAACCTGATTGAGCGGCAACCGCACAATACGTGACTGCTCGGCAAGGGCCTGAAGAATAGACTGCCTGATCCACCAAACGGCATACGAGATGAACTTAAAACCTCTTGTTTCATCAAATTTTTCAGCAGCTTTAATCAACCCAAGATTTCCTTCATTAATAAGATCGGGAAGACTTAATCCCTGATTCTGATATTGTTTTGCAACAGATACTACAAAACGGAGATTTGCTTTGGTGAGTTTTTCCAAGGCTATTCGGTCGCCTTTTTTTATTCTCTGAGCCAATTCTACTTCTTCTTCAACCGAGATCAACTCCTCTTTACCTATTTCCTGAAGGTATTTATCAAGCGAGGCACTTTCTCTGTTTGTAATAGATTTCGTTATTTTTAATTGTCTCATCCTACTTCAAAAAATTTTTGCAAAAGTACGGCTTTATTTATCTTAAAACAAAAAATATTCATGTTTGTTGTGTACAGGAGGATATTTTCAACATCCTCCTGTAAAACAATTTTTTTATACGAACATTGTAATCAGTTTCCAAACTTGTAGCTGAATATTGTTCCGTTGGGTTGTACGCCACCTATGGATTTTAGCGTCGATTCGTTGTTGGTAAACTGGCGGACATCAGAAGCGCTGTTTACTTTTTTATCGTTTATGCTCACAATAATATATCCTTTTCTAATTCCGATATCCTTGAATTTTCCATCGCCTACTTCCATAACTTTTACTCCGTTGGTAATATTAAACTCTCTCTTTTCTTCCGAACCAACAGCGGCTAACTTGGCACCAAAGGCTGTGTCTGTTCCCATTCCGGCCGTTACAACGTCGGTATTGCCGGCAACATTTTTAAGGGTCAACTGCGCTGTTTGTTCTTTTCCCCCTCTTATGTATTTTACGGTAACCTTATCGCCGGGGCGATGTTTGCCTACCTGCTCTTGCAGTTCGGCAACCGAGTGTACTTCAACGTTGTCCAGTGCAATTATAACATCGTCTGCTTTTAAGCCGGCAGCAGCAGCAGCTCCGCCTTCTGCTGTCCCAGTTACAACTACGCCTGTTACCTTATTCAGTTTAAACTTTTCTGCATCGTCTGACTTAACGTCGCGTATATGGATGCCTATCAGAGCCCTTTGAACTTCGCCATATTGCCGCAGGTCGTCAACTACTTTTCTCACAATCGTTGTCGGTATGGCAAAAGAGTTTCCGGCATAGGCTCCACTTGGGGAAAGAATAGCCGAAGTTATTCCTACAAGCAATCCTTTGGTATTTACCAGGGCTCCTCCGCTGTTTCCCATATTAAGGGCTGCATCGGTCTGTATAAACGACTCTATCATGTAGTCTCCCTGCATGCCAAGA
The DNA here is from genome assembly GCA_031285575.1 of Bacteroidales bacterium. Taxonomy (GTDB): domain Bacteria; phylum Bacteroidota; class Bacteroidia; order Bacteroidales; family VadinHA17; genus LD21. The sequence continues at coordinate 4,770 of JAITVX010000179.1, read as the reverse complement.
CTTCTTCCTTTGGCACTGACAATACCTGCAGTAACGGTAGATGTAAGGTTAAACGGATTTCCAACGGCCAGTACCCATTCGCCAAGTTTAAGGGCATCAGAGTCACCATACTTAATATATGGCAAACCGGTTGCCTCTACTTTCAGCAATGCAATATCCGTGCTTGGGTCGCGGCCTGTTACTTTTGCCTTCATTGTGCGTTTGTCATTCAATACAACGTCCACCTCGTCGGCGCCTTCTATCACATGGTTGTTGGTGATAATATATCCATCATCTGAAATTATTACACCAGAACCATAACCCCTTACTTCTCTTGGTCTTGAATTTGAATAACGTTCGCCATAGAACCATTCAAAAATAGGATTCTCGGCATACCCTTCCACCATTTTTTTTGTATGAACATGCACAACTGCATGAACTGTCTGTTCGGCGGCATAAGTAAAATCAACCTGCCCGTCGCTCATCTGGAAAGACGTCCAAAACGTCTTTGCCTCACTGTCTTCAACTGAAGAACTGTCATGACGAACTGCCGTCCCTTGCCAACCTGCAAAAGGCCTGTCTAAATATTTTGCGTACACATATAAAGTGATAACAGACCCTAATGCAGCCATTATAAATGCTCCAAATACATGTTTTGCTTTCATTATTATTTTAAGTTTAAGTTTATTACTTTGATTTATTCATAATATCAAATTTTATACCTGATTAAAAAAACATATATTTATAACTGTTTTTTTGTGTTTTAATTACAAATATCATACATTTTTCAATAAACTTTTGATAATTAACAACATTTTAACATAGATTATAGTCATTCTTAAATAAATATCATGATGCCAGTAATAACTTTATAATGATTGTAAATGCAAATAGTTACCGCAAGACATTTTGACATGGAAAAGGTCGATACTTATGTAAAACAAAAACAATACGGATGCGTATCCGGAAGTTCCTCCTATATTTGTATCCGGAATAAAAATTGATTTAAAGATTATAGTATGCAAAAAGAGAGTCTGTACGGAAAAACACTCGATGAATTGATATCCGTAACCAAGCGGATGGGGTTTCCGGGATTTGTCGCAAGACAGATTGCCGACTGGCTTTACAGGAAAAAAATATCGTCGATAGATGAGATGACCAATCTTTCAAAAAAAAGCAGGGATATGCTGGCGGCCGAATATGATTATGGCATTTATTCCCCAGATAATTTCTCGGAAAGCGTTGACGGAACAAAAAAATATGTATATAAGGTACTTGACGGTAAATATGTAGAAACTGCATACATACCCGACAGCGACAGAGCTGCGATATGCATATCATCGCAGTCGGGATGCAAGATGCGATGTACTTTCTGCATGACCGGAAAACAGGGATTTCAGGGCAATCTTACTTCAAGAGAAATATTGAACCAATTCAGAAGTCTGCCGGAGCATGACAGTCTTACAAACGTAGTGTTTATGGGCATGGGCGAGCCTCTGGACAACCTGCGTGAAGTTCTGAAATGCCTCGGCATACTTACGGGCGAATGGGGATATGGATGGAGCCCGTCGAGAATTACCGTGAGCACGGCAGGTCTGCTGGCGCCTTTACAGGAATTTCTGGAGAAGACGAGAGTACATTTAGCGATCAGCCTCAATTCGCCATTCGATGAAGAACGCCGCACGATGATGCCTGTACAGCAGACCAATGCCATTAAGGATATTCTGGATATAATCCGCAACTTTGAGTTTGGCGGACAGCGCAGGGTTTCCTTTGAATACATTCTTTTCAGGGGCGTTAACGACAGCCTCCGGCATGTAAGGGAACTGTCGAGGATTCTGAACGGAATTAAATGCAGAGTAAATATTATAAGGTTTCATGAGTTTCCAGGTTCCGAATTTAAAAGTCCGGGGCTTACAGAGACAGTTGCCTTCAGGGATGCTCTTAATGCCAAAGGCATTCTGGCCACCATAAGGACATCGAGGGGAGCCGATATAAAGGCGGCATGCGGATTATTGTCAACCCTGAAACTGAACAGGCTGTAGGCTATGAAAAAACTCTTAACGCTTTCTCTGTTTTTAGCCGGAGCATACTGTTCTGCTCAATTGGTAAAATTTGAAGAGATGCTTGCCGATTCGCTTCTGCGAAACGCTTCGGTTTCGTTCTATGTTGCCGATGCTGATAACGGAAACGTGGTCTATTCGCATAATCCCAAGATCAGCCTTATACCGGCTTCAAACATGAAGCTGGTGTCGTCTGCCGCAGCACTCGAGTTGCTTGGTCCCTGTCATGTCTTCAAGACATTAATTGGCTACACAGGCGAATTAAACACAAGCAACGGACAACTGACCGGCGATATAATTATTAAGGGAGGAGGCGATCCGGTGCTTGGTTCCAGCTATTTCTGCAGTCATTACGAAGATTTTGCAGGACGCTGGATTGAAGCTGTTAAAAATGCAGGTATAAAAAAAGTTAACGGCAGAATTATAACCGACGACTCATATTTCGATTTCTACCCGGCAGCCCCCAGATGGTTATGGGAAGACCTTGGTGCAAGTTATGGAGCCGGCGTTTTTGGTCTGTCGATATTTGACAATACCTTCTCAATAAGAGTGCGTACAGCCCCCGATAGTATAAATGTTGAACTTATTGACATAACACCTGACATTGCGGGATATGACCTTACAAACAGGCTTAAAACCTTCGGCTCGGAGGGGAAATGGTATTTATACGCTGCCCCATACAGTTCATCCGGCTGGCTATCGGGCACAATACCCGCAAGCAGCGAATATGTAATGAAGGTGTCAATACCCGACCCTCCGCTTATGGCCGCCAGAATGATGCTGCAAAGAATGGAAAAGGAAAAAATCGAAACGGCAGGCCACCCTTATACTTCGAGGATTGAAAACATGGCGAATATTGACGATATTACATATCTTGCCCAAACTGGTTCGCCTGAGCTCAGGTCAATTATGGAAATACTGAATAGGGAAAGCGTCAATCTTTATGCCGATACATTTACCAAAGAACTTGGAAAACAATTCAGAAACAGCGGTACAATGACTGATGGTATAAAGGTTATAATGCAGTTTCTGGGCAGTGCCGGTGTCGATACCTGCGGGTTTTTCATTGAAGACGGAAGCGGCCTGTCGGCACGTAATGCCGTGAATGCCGAAGGGATTGCCAAATTGCTTGTTTACATGCGTAATAAAGGAAAATATTTTCAGGATTATCTGTTTTCTCTCCCGGAAGCCGGACAAAACGGTACGCTTGCCCGGTTCTTTACCGATCCTGTTTTCGAGTCGAACCTTAAAGCGAAAAGCGGTTCAATGACACGGGTAAGGTGTTATTCGGGATATTTTACCGCCAAATCGGGCAAAAATATGGTTTTCAGCATACTGGTTAATAATTTCCATGGCACGCCGGTAAACGTTGTAAGGCATGTTGAAGAAATACTGAAAGAAATAATTCTGTCTGAATAACCGTTATTTCCCTGTATGTTATTCTCGCAAAGATGATACGGCTTTAAACCGCGAACAGAGGAAACGATTTCATCATTCCCTTTACCTTTTCGCCAACGCTCGTTATTACCTTTTCGCTGTCAACATCCGAAAGCACTTCGTCGATAAGTTCAACAACGGTGCCTATGCTGTCTTTGCCAAGCCCACGAGTGGTTATTGCAGGAACGCCTACCCGTATTCCTGAGGTTTGGAATGGCGAGCGATTGTCGAACGGAACCATGTTTTTATTTACAGTAATGTGTGCCCTTACAAGTGCACTTTCAGCTTTCTTGCCCGTCAGTTCCGGAAACTTGGTGCGGAGGTCGATAAGCGACAAGTGGTTGTCGGTTCCGCCCGACACTACCTTATAGCCCTTGTCCATAAACAACGCTGCCATGAAGCGGGAATTTTCCTTCACCCTGTTCTGGTATTCCCTGAACGAAGGATCGAGGGCTTCGCCGAAAGCTACGGCTTTTGACGCAATGATGTGCTCGAGCGGGCCGCCCTGAACGCCCGGAAATACGGCAAAGTTGAGCAGCGACGACATAGTCCGCACTTCGCCTTTTGCCGTTTTAATACCCCACGGGTTTACAAAGTCCGTACCCATAAGAATTATGCCCCCGCGCGGGCCGCGCAGCGTTTTATGGGTTGTTGACGTAACAATGTGGGCGTGTTTCAGCGGATTGTCGAGCAGGCCGGTGGCTATCAGCCCTGCCGGATGAGCCATGTCTATAACCATAATGGCGCCAACGGCGTCGGCAATCTGCCTCATGCGGGCATAGTCCCACTCGCGCGAATAGGCCGATGCACCGCCTATAATAAGGCGCGGCTTCTCGCGCATGGCAACCTCTTCCATCTGGTCGTAGTCAATCAGGCCGGTGTCTTCTTTCACGCTGTAGGCTGCATATCTGTACAGTATTCCTGAGAAATTGACGTTCGAGCCGTGTGTAAGATGCCCCCCGTGAGCCAAGTTGAGCCCCATGAACGTGTCGCCGGGTTTAAGCACGGAAAGGAACACGGCCATGTTGGCCTGCGCTCCCGAATGTGGCTGAACGTTGGCATACTCGGCGTCGAAAAGTGTTTTAAGCCTGTCGATGGCTATCTGTTCCGACTGGTCAACCACTTCGCAGCCTCCGTAATACCTGTTTCCGGGGTAGCCTTCGGCATATTTGTTTGTCATAACCGAGCCCATGGCTTCAAGCACCTGCTGGCTTACGAAGTTTTCAGAAGCTATCAGTTCTATGCCGTTAATCTGGCGCTGTTTTTCCTGTTCAATAAGATCAAAAATCAG
>JAITVX010000173.1 GCA_031285575.1 Bacteroidales bacterium | reverse complement strand
GGGTGGAAGTAGAACGCTTTGCCTGTAAATACGGCTTCAAATGGGGCGGAGTGAAAACAGAAGAACAGGCAAACTTTGTCATCCCCCATGCCCGAACTCACATCCGGGCTACCGGCATTGAAACTTATGTCGTTTCATTTATCAGGCGCAGGGCATACAATTAAAATTTCTTGTCAAAAAATTGCACATTAACACAGTTCTTTGCGAGGAACGAAGCAATCCATGTTACATTATGGATTGCTTCACCCTGCGGATTCTGCAATGACGAACATGGTATTTAAGTTTTGTTTTACGAAGAAGTCCAATAACTGTACAAGTTGCAGTGTATAATTCAAACTAAAGTTGAGTATATTTGAACGGTAATTAAAACATATAAATTATGGAACTGACAAAATATGAAACTCAACACAAACATCCTGATAACATGAATAATGAACATGTAAAATGCCTTATAATCGGCTCCGGCCCGGCAGGATATACGGCTGCAATTTATACGTCAAGGGCAAACCTTAAACCCGTTTTATACACAGGGCTGCAAATGGGCGGACAGCTTACAACAACTACCGAAATTGATAATTTCCCTGGATACCCCGCAGGCATTTCGGGGCAGGAAATGATGGAAGAACTAAAAAAACAGGCCGAACGCTTTGGCGCAGACATAAGGTTTGGTATTGCTACGGCAGTCGATTTTTCAGGAAAGCAACATAAAGTAACCATAGACGAAAACAGGATTATTACTGCCGACACCGTAATAATTGCCACAGGTGCAACGGCTAAATATCTTGGTCTTGAAGCGGAAACAAAATATGCCGGGCAGGGAGTATCTGCGTGTGCTACATGCGACGGATTTTTTTATAAGGGGAAAGATGTTGCCGTTGCCGGCGGCGGAGATACTGCAGCAGAGGAGGCCGTTTATCTTGCCGAACTGTGCAACAGGGTATATCTTATTGTCAGAAGAAATGAACTCAGGGCATCGAAGACAATGCAGGAGAAGGTTTTTGCAACCGGCAATATTGAAGTTCTCTGGGAGCATGAAACGCTCGACCTGTTTGGTGAAAACGGTGTGGAAGGAGCTGTACTGATAAAGAAAAGAGGCAAGCCCGACTCGGAGACTGTAAAAATAAACATCCATGGGTTTTTCCTGGCAATAGGACATACTCCTAACTCGGGAATCTTCAAACAGTATGTTGAATTGGACGATGCCGGTTACATAAAGACTGCTCCCGGCACGTCGAAAACTAATATTGCAGGCGTTTTTGCGGCTGGTGATGTACAGGACCCAAATTACCGGCAGGCAGTAACTGCCGCCGGTTCGGGATGCATGGCTGCAATGGATGCCGAGCGTTATTTATCGCTTAACAGGAATAACGACAACCGTAGCAACACCCAGACTGAAACGTTATAATTGACGCTGCAGGCGTGGCGGCTGCGGGTTTGCCTGTTCATAGGCCTGTTGCTCAAAATACGTATCCAGTTCTGCTTTGGTCATTGGCAAATTGGTTTGACGGTTCAGCCAGTCTCTGAATTCAACGTTGTCTTTAACTGTTCCTGCGCGCTTCTGCTCATTAAACTGTCTGCGTAATGGGCCAAGTTCCACCGAAATTATAATCTCTTCAACAAAATGAGGCGGTATAAAAATTACGCCCGAGCGTCGTGCAATAACCACGTCTCCGGGCAACACTGTTACTCTTCCTATTCTTATGGGCGCATTAACCGAAGAGCATACCATGCGGCTTATAGACGAAGGGTCAACGCCTCTTATCCATCCGTTAAATCCGTCAATTTCAGCTATAGCTTCAAGGCTTCTTACCGAACCGTTAAAAATAACGCCATTTTTACTGTTGCTGTAAATACTTTTGGCAACATTATCTCCGATAAGTGTTCCTCCATCGGCAATTTTTCCATAACCGTCGGCAACATATACATCACCTTCGCTCAGAGAATTGACAGGAAGAGCATTGGTAACCTTTGCTATATTCTGCTTTTGACCTACTTCCTGAAGATAATCGTCAAAATCGAATCTCATTGGCATGTACTGAGCTGTCAAAACACGTCCTATCATTTCCTTTTCGGGATGAACAATCAGCCAGCCGCTTCCGTAAAGAGTTGAGAAATTTTCGAACTGGCAATAGTAGCCTTTACGTTCGAGGAATGTGAATGCATCTTCAATAGTAACCTTTTCAAGCCGTTTCAAAAGTGCATCTGAAACTTTGGGTCTTCCATCTGAAAGGCGTTCGCCTTTCCACTGTTTTGTAAGCAGTTTAACATCTTCCGGACTCCATTTTACTAATTGAGCTTTTACCGGAATAACAACCAACATTATGGCAAATAATAATAATAGGATTTTCTTTTTCATAACAGTTCTATATTAAATTAAACACTTAACTATTTTGCATTGTAACAATAATATTCTTTACTGTTTAAAGTCGGCCATTTCATTTGGATACTCATTGTTGTCGAGCTTTTTCTTTATTTCTTTGAATATTTTTATAGTATATTCCACATCGTCGAGAGTGTGGGCGGCGGTTGGTATAAGTCTGAGCATTACGGTATCTCTCGGAACGACGGGATATATAACTACGGAACAGAAAATGCCATGGTTTTCCCTGAGGTCGTATATCATTTGTGTTACCTGCCCAAGAGGGCATTTCATGAATACCGGTGTTACCGGCGATTCTGTTTTCCCGAGGTCAAGGCCTGCTTCGCGGAGACCTTTTTGCAGGGCGCGGACTACTGTCCACAGTTTTTCCCTGTATTCGGGGTGGGCTTTGATTATTTCCAGTCTTTTTATTGCACCTACTGTCATTGCCATGGGTAGCGACTTGGCGTAAATTTGCGACCTTAGATTAAAGCGCAGATATGTTATAACTTCCCTGGGGCCTGCTACAAATCCTCCTATTCCGGCCATTGATTTTGCAAATGTTGCAAAGTATATGTCTATTTGATCCTGAACGCCAAAATGTTCACCGGTTCCTGCACCTGTTTTGCCCATTGTGCCGAATCCATGTGCGTCGTCAACCAGGAAGCGAAATTTGTATTTCTTTTTCAAGGCGGCAATCTTATCAAGCTTGCCCAAATCGCCGGCCATGCCAAAAACTCCTTCTGTAATAACCAGGATTCCTCCACCCGACTGTTCAACAAGTTTTGTTGCCCGCTGGAGTTGTTTTTCACAGCTTTCTATATCATTATGCGGATAAACAAAGCGTTTGCCGATGTGAAGCCTCAGCCCGTCCATAATGCAGGCATGTGCTTCGGAGTCATATACAATAACATCGTGCCTGTCGATTAACGAATCTATTATTGAAATCATACCCTGATATCCGTAGTTAAGCAGATAGGCCGATTCTTTGCCTGTAAACTCGGCGGCCATTTGTTCAAATTTTTCGTGCATGGAAGTTTGGCCCGACATCATTCTTGCTCCCATGGGATATGCAAGCCCATATTCTGCTGCCGCTTCTGCATCGGTTTTCCTTACATCCGGCTGGTTTGCAAGGCCAAGATAATTATTGAGGCTCCAGGCAAGCACTGTTTTACCCCTGAATTTCATTCGTGGGGCAATTTCGCCTTCGAGTTTCGGAAACATGAAGTATCCATCTGCTACGTTCGAATATTGCCCGAGGGCTCCTTTTGTTGATTTTATTTTGTCGAAAATATCCATGTATAAAATATGTTTTTAAAATTTATACAAAGGTATAAATATATTTATACCTGTCAGCTTTTTGCGTAAACTTTTACATCAGACTTTTTCGAAAAATATGCGGCATGTTATTTCAAACGCAATATTCAGCACTGTGCGAACTGAGTATTGAAGTCCTGTTTTTCGAAGAGAGTCGTGCCTTTTTGCAATGGCTGCTATGGGCGCGGTGGCGGGTCGGGTATGGGGCCTGCAGGTGTTTCGTCGTCGCCGTCCTTTCTTTTGCGGGCGTCGAGCAGCGCATCGTAGCGTGACACGAGCACGTTCATTTCGGCAATAAGCTTCGAACACTGTTCCTGCTTGGCGGGGATACATGAAAAGCCGTTAATAGCGTTCACAATGTCGTCGTAAACAGGTTTTATCTGCCTGCGCACGGTGCTCATCGACACGTGGAAGACGTCGAGCGACTGCGAAGCTAGTATATCGTGGGTACATCTCAAAAGGAAGAAAACCGGCATGTCATGCCATATTCCGCTGATGGAAATTCCTTTGCAGTTAATTAACCTAAATCTTTTACAGTACTATATGTAACAGGACATTTATCCATATATTTTACCGACTTTAACCTACGTAAATAAGCATACCATATCTTTTGATTGTTAATCACTTCGGCAAATTCTGTATCGTGGTCATAATTATCGGTATCAAAATAGGTAACAGCCCTGTCTTCATAAATTTTCCACACGCATTATCGCCAAAGTATAAACTGCGGATACTATTTGGCTGTTTGCAGTATCATTGGCATATTCCTTTAAATACGGAATGATTTCTGTCATATTTAACTGTGCTGCATCTATCAATAAACTGTTAGAAGGTATCGCATTTAATATTTTCTGGTGGTAAACTCCGGTTTGGAATTATTACTGTATATTTAGCAGTAGTATTTCAAGTCTTGTTCGTATAAATCACATATGTACATATAAATATTTATCAGTTTAAGTTCTTTTCTCCTGGAAATCATAATTAGAAAAATGAGTGAGATTGTTCTTCTAAGATAATAATTTCCAGGAAACTGAACAGATGTTTGTACGCTTAAATCATTAAAAATAATTAAATGAATCATTTTGAATCTCGGGAGGCAACCATTGATTCGCATAAATATATATATGTTTTGAGTCTTTCGGATTTTCCCGCCTTACAGCGCGCTTACCAGCTCCGACATTATTACTGTTATGTGCTGCTCTGCCCTGGCGGCTTCCTGCTGAACCGATGCGTGGGTGGTGTACTCTATTTTTCCTTCTACTCCGAGGTCGGTAATAACGCTCATGGCAAAGCAGGGCAGTTTCATGTGTCGGGCTACTATAACTTCGGGTACGGTTGACATGCCTACGGCGTCGGCGCCGGCTGTTCTGAAAAACCGGTATTCGGCAGGTGTTTCAAAGGTGGGGCCGCTGGTGGCAAGGTAAACGCCTTTATGCACACTGATATGGTTGCGTTTGGCAATAAGCCATGCTTTTTCAATGAGGCGTTTGTCGTATGGCTCGCTCATGTCGGGAAAACGGGCGCCTATGCGGTCGTCATTGCGGCCAATAAGCGGGTTGGCGATGAGGTTGATGTGGTCGGTAATTATCATTATATCGCCAAGTTTGAAGCAGGGGTTCAGCCCTCCGGCTGCATTCGACAGCAGCAGATACTTGATGCCAAGGCGTTGCAGTACGCGCACGGGAAATGCCACCTGTTCGGATGTGTAGCCTTCGTAGTAATGAAACCG
>JAITVX010000075.1 GCA_031285575.1 Bacteroidales bacterium | reverse complement strand
GACATACGGGCTACCTATAAACGAATGAATTGATTGAATACCCTGTGTGGTGTTCGGAAGTGTTGAGTAAGGGTTTGTCAAATTTCAGCGAATACTTTCTCATTCTTAAATGCATCTGTCCCTGTGTTACCGGTTTTCGCGCGTAAACTCTTCAAATGTATTATCGTCATAAAACCACACGATTTTTGAGATATTTTTTTTCTCTTTTATATCCGGAGTTTGTATTTCTGCAGCAGTTTCTGGAGTTGTAATTTTACTATTATCAAGTTGTTTAAGATTATTATCTCTAGCGCTGGTATATGTATTACCAAAATCAAAAAGCGACGGATTTTGTTTTACGCTATACATTTCACCTTTGCCGAAAAGCAGCCATTCGGTTGACAGGAAATTGTATTTCTCAAGCATTTTTATTACAAATTCGAGACTTGGGTTGTTTCTACCGGATATTATATGTGATATCCCCGACGGCTGAACACCTATCTCTTCAGCAAACTGCGCCGACGTTTTGTTTTCTTCTTTCAGAAACCGGAGTATTCGTTCTTTCATAAATAAAAAATAAGATTACAAATGTAATTAATTAATTATTCACATCAGTAATATATGTTGATTTACAAATGTAACTTGATGTAATGCGCTATTTTATGATGGATTTGTAAATAACTAAGCATTAATTGTTTTGATTTTGATCTAATTTGAAGTAATACATCGTATTATTAAATATATAATACTGATAATTAGTAATATATATTAAAAAATAAATGTGTTTTATGTCAATATTTAATTAGCAATCAGCATTTATCATGTTAATACTTTATATAAGCATTAATATATTATTGGTTTTTAGATTATTAATTAGATTATATATAAAAATTATTTTAATCATTACAAAAGTAAATTAAAGCCACTATATTTGCGGATGATCGTTGTAAATACTAATGATTTACATTTGTAATTCCATAGTTTTCGACATATCGTCTTTATTGGTTATAATTGTAATTATGATATTTCTTGGAAGTTTCCATCCCTTTTCCGTAATTTGCCGCCTCAAATAAATAGCATAAAATATCCCATGCATTGCAATAATATATTATGGACCATAGGCAACACGCCCATGGTGAAGATAAATAACATGAACAGCAACCCAAACGTTGAGCTTTACGCCAAACTGGAGGGCTTCAACCCTACCGGCAGTATTAAAGACAGGGTGGCTCTTAAAATGATAGAGGAAGCTGAAATAACCGGCGAATTAACAGCGGATAAAATCATAATTGAAGCGACTTCGGGCAACACTGGCATAGGTTTGGCCATGATTGGTCGCGTAAAAGGCTACAGGGTACAGATAGTGATGAGTTCGGCTGTTTCAATTGAGCGGCAAAAAATAATAAGGGCTTTCGGCGGAGAAATAATCCTTACTGATTCAACGCTCGGAACCGATGGCGCAATAATGAAAGTAAGAAAACTGATAGCCGAAAATCCTGAAAAATACTTCAATCCCAATCAATTCTCAAACGAACGCAACAAACTGGCGCATTACAAAACCACAGCGGAAGAGATATGGATGCAGACGCAGGGAACCGTTACCCATTTTGTGTCGTCGCTTGGAACATCGGGTACGCTGATGGGGGTAGGTATGGGATTGCGTGAAAAAAACAAGTCAATTAAAATTGTTGAAGCCCATCCGGAGCGGGGGCATTACATACAGGGGCTGAAAAACATGGAAGAAGCTATTGTTCCTGAAATTTACGACCCGTTGCAGATTGATATAAGTGTGCTGGTTGAGTCAGAAGAAGCGTTTGCAATGTCGCGGCGTATTGTAAACGAAGAAGGTATTTTTGTGGGTATGAGCAGCGGCGCTGCCATGCTTGCAGCTCTGAAGACCGCAGAACAGCTCGATAGCGGTGTGATGGTAGTGATTTTCCCCGACAGAGGCGAAAAATACCTGAGCACAGACTTGTTCCATTTATAAAAAAAACAGATTTTGAGCTGAATAATATATTTAAATACACTCATATATCTATTTGTTTTTTAACGTATTGCAAAGGTAGAGCCAAAAGCAATGACGAACAGGGTATTGAAGTTCAACTTTTCCTAAGGAACATATTCTAAGTGTTACAGCAGTTGTACGGTTGTAAATAAACGTTATATTTGCATACTTATAATCCGAAAACAAAACTATGTTCAGAAAATTAACCGAACCCGAAATAAAAACCCTTACCGAACAGGCGTGCGTCTGCAGCGAATGGAACCGTATTGACGTTGCCGACGGCTTCAGTCCCCAATATATACGTAACTGCAATTTTTCGGGCGATATCCGTATAGGTATTTTTGAAAAAGATGTATCGTTTTTCGGTGGAATAAAAAAACATACCGGCATCTTCAATGCCACAATACACAACTGCCGGATAGGCAACAACGTATATATCGGTCAGGTGCGCAACTATATTGCCAACTACATTATTGAAGACAACGTGGTAATTGAAAACGTTGATACGATGGCTGTAGATGGAATAAGCAGTTTCGGCAACGGTGTTCTGGTAAGCGTGCTGAACGAAACCGGCGGACGCGAACTGCCAATATACGACCACCTGTCGGCACACCTTGCATACATACTTGCACTGTACCGGCACAAACCGTCGGTAATAGACAAAATTACCGCCATGATAACCGACTATGTAAAGTCGGTTTCGTCGGACATGGGAACAATTTCCGAATATGCCAAACTTACCAACTGCCGCACGCTACGCAACGTCCGTGTTGGCGCATTCGCACGCCTTGACGGATTATATCGTCTTACCAACGGAACTATTAACAGCAACGCCGAGGCCCCAACGCATTTCGGACCGGGAGTAATTGCCAAAAACTTTATAGCCAGTACCGGGTCGAACGTAACCGACGGAACGCTTATCCTGAATACATTCGTTGGCCAGGGTTGTGTGCTTGGAAAACAGTACTCGGCCGAAAACTCGCTGTTCTTTGCCAACTGCCGAGGAATGCACGGCGAAGCATGCGCAGTGTTTGCAGGCCCATATACCGTTACGCACCACAAATCGACACTGCTCATTTCGGGATATTTCTCGTTTATTAATGCAGGCAGCGGCTCGAACCAGAGTAACCACATGTACAAACTTGGCCCCATACATCAGGGCATTGTGGAACGCGGATCGAAAACCGCCAGCGATTCATACATACTGTGGCCGGCAAGGATAGGCCCTTTCACCCTTGTCATGGGACGCCATTACAAGCATTCGGATACATCCGACCTGCCATTCTCATACCTTATTGAAAGCGGCGACGACAGTGTGCTTGTTCCCGGTGCCAACCTGCGCAGCGTAGGCACAATACGCGACGCACAGAAGTGGCCCAGGCGCGACAAACGCACCGACCCTCGCAAACTCGACTGTTTAAACTTCAACCTGTTGAGCCCGTTTACCATACACCGCATGCTGAAAGCTCTGGATGTGCTGAAGATGCTGCAGAAGATTTCCGGTGAAACGTCTGAGTTCTACTCCTACCAAAGCGCCAAGATAAAACCGAGCTCGCTTAAAAACGGACTGAAGCTCTATGAGATTGGTATTGTGAAGTTTTTGGGCAACTCATTAATAAAACGGCTCGAAATAACCCGTTTTGAAAACAACGAAGCCATACGTGAGCGCCTCCGTCCAGATACACCCGCCGGAACCGGTGAATGGCTCGACCTGGCCGGGCTGATAGCTCCCAAAAGCGAAGTGGAACGTCTGCTGTCCGACATCGAAAACAACAGCATCGGTACTCTTGACGAAATCAATGAAGCTTTTCACTGCATGCACCGGAATTATTACTCATACGAATGGACCTGGGCTGCTGAAAAGATACAGGAGTATTTTGGCAAAGCAACAGATGAATTTACCGCCGGCGATGTAATTGACATTGTGGAAAAGTGGAAGGAAAGCGTAGTAACACTTGACCGTATGCTATATAACGACGCGAGAAAGGAGTTTGCCCTTAACTCGCGTACAAGCTTTGGTGTTGACGGCAACGAAGATGACCGTGACATTGATTTTGAACAGGTGCGCGGCGAGTTTGAAAAGAATGTTTTTGTGCAGGAAGTATTAAACCATATACAGCGAAAAAACGAACTTGGCGATGAACTGATAGAAAGGATAAGGGCAATTCGGTGATTTTTGCAGTTTTTGAACATCAGAAACTAAAGCTAATCCTTATTTCAGGATCGCTATAGATAGAATAGCCCGAATCGGAAATTTTCCATAGAGCCGTCAGGTGCATAAACGACCGTCTTCCCATCTGCTGCCTTATACCGCCGCCAAGCAACACATTGTTTGCAACAAACCTGTTGGAACTGTAAGAAGGATTCCGCCAGTAATCAGACTCAAGGCTTAGCAGTTCATCTTCAATATGCAGAAAAATGCCCGTGTGCAATCCTATCGGCAAAATATTATCAAGGTCCTGTAAAAGCAGATATTGGCTGTAAAAATGTCCTCCATAAATTGACGTCTTATCGTTATAAAACTTATAATACATAAAACTCGGCCCTCCGGCAATTGCAACCCTGGGCAATATCCACAAACCTGCAATGGGCGAAATATCTATGTTGGTTATTGTGCCAAACTGCAATCCAAACGATCCTCCAAAAAACAACCGTTCGCGCAAGGGTGGCTTTTCTTCACGTTTTATCCCCTGTGCTGATACGCTCATGTTTAAAGAGCATAAAAACAGGAATATCAAGATTATTCTACTGTATAACTTCATGTTTTATTATTATTTAAAAGATAAATAGTCATCATTAATCGAGTTTACGAGCTCGGCGAAGCCAGTCCCCATGTTTCGTTTCTCTGGATTGCTTC
>JAITVX010000067.1 GCA_031285575.1 Bacteroidales bacterium | reverse complement strand
GGCTTATTTAAAAAGTAACAAAAGCTGGGATGGGCTGTTTGCTATAAACCTTGGCTTTGGCGTTGCTTTCAACAAACAATAGACACTAAATTAAAAGACTGTTTAACCGGCGCGGGAGTGTTTCTGCGCCGGTTTGTGTTTCAATACACACCGTTATTCTCGCCAGGCACAGGTTTCTGCAACATAAGACCTCTTCGGGAAATAGAACTTCAATACCCTGTTCGTCATTGCGACCGCGAGGTACGAAGCGGGAAGCAATCCATGTGGTACTCATTTTCTGGATTGGCTTCGCCGAGCTCGTAAACTCGGTTGCTTCAGGCTCTGCCTTCGCAATGACGATGCCGAATACTGCGTTTGAAATAACATACTGCATATTTCCCGAAGAGGTCTAATATTTTATTTACGATATTCCTCTTTGTAGATGAGATTTGTAGTTAAATTTTCAGAATTGCTTCACCGTTTGCGAAGAACATTTTTTTGCAGTGCAAGTAACGGATAATATAACGCAGTCGAAATACCTGTCCTATTTTCCGTGTAAGCCTGTTATTTTCATAATATCAGGCTTAACTTCATTCCATATTTCTGCCGGTAGCCGGGCGCCTGTTATTTCGATGACCTTGCCAGCAAGTAGTGAGCCAATTTTCCCGCAAAAGCCAAGCGGACAGTTTAGCGAATATCCATAGAGAAACCCGGCGGCATATAGGTCGCCAGCTCCTGTTGTGTCGCAAACACTGGCGGCTGCAGCTTCAATATGCATTATTTCGCCGCCACTTTTTATTACAGAGCCTTCTCTGCCGTTTTTTACTACGGCAACCGGCGACATACGCGACATCTCATTCAGCGCCTCAACACCGTTGCAGCCGGTAAAGGCTTTTGCCTCCTCGCTGTTGGCAATCAAAATATCGACGTATTTGTAAGCAATATTTCTGAAATCGTCGAGTTTGGCTTCTACAACGTTATAGCTTGCAAGGTCGAGCGCTACTTCCATATTGAGCGTTTTTGCCAGCATACACGCTTTTTCAACAAGCCGGAGGTTGAAAATAAGGTATCCTTCGAGGTAAAGGATATTGTAGCGGCTGAAAAAAGTATTGTCGAGGTCGGCAGGATAAAGCTCTGATGCCGCACCAAGACAGGTAGCAAAGGTTCTTTCCGAATCGGGCGATATGAGCGTTGTGGCGGTTCCGGTAGGAATATTCCTGCGGAAAATTTTTGTGGTAATTCCTGCGTTGCGCATCTCTTTTTCAAAGAAATCGCCCATTGGGTCGGCGCCTGTCGAGCCGATAAATCCTGTTTCCACGCCAAGCATTCCCAAACCGTGCATGGTATTGGCCGCCGACCCACCCGATGTGATAACCTTGCCCAACTTGCAGGTTCCGGTATTTATCAAGGCCGATTTTTCGCTGTCAACCATTTGCATGCTGCCCTTGGGTAGCGAGTATTGCTGCAGGAAACTGTCGTCGTCCATAAGCGTCATTATATCTACAAGAGCGTTACCTATTCCAAGTACTTTTTTCATCTTAAAAATTTTCGCTAAATATATTGCTTTATTAATTATAATAAAGTACTTTTGCGTCGTTAAAAACAGATAATAGAATTATTCCTCAGTAGCTCAGTTGGTCAGAGCGGCGGACTGTTAATCCGTAGGTCGTAAGTTCGAGCCTTACCTGGGGAGCCAGAAAGAGGTGTTGGAAGACGCCTCTTTTATTTTTATGGATTTTCAATATAAAAATAATTAATAACATGTATCGGTCTGAATTCTGCGATGTAACCTGGTTGGAAGACCTGAATGTGGTTTTTGTTGTATGGAAAAAAATCTGCAGCCACGATAATTACAGGAAACCCCTTCTGTATGCGCTTGATATTATGAAAAATCATAATAACTGCCATTATGTTGCCGATACAAGAAACGGATTTGAAAACGAACCCGCCGATACGCAATGGGTGTTTGATTATTTTCTTCCTCAAGCTGCTCTCACAACATGCAGGGCTATTTTTTTCATAATAGATGGCGACAATAAACTGAAAGACGAACTTGAAAGCCAGTCTGCTGAACTGAGAAAACAGTTTGATGTTTATTACTGTTTCGGGCTCGATGAGGTAAAATCTATTATCGAATGTGGAAATTATATTAAGGCCTGAAAGGGAAAGAATATTATTTTTCTGATAAGGAATAGGTATATTTGTGTCGGTGGGCATTAAGCAGGATGCTGCTTATTTCCATAAGAGTATCGACAGGGTATTTACAGTAAATAATAACGGAAAGTATATAAGATGCAAGTTTTAAAAAACAACAGGACAGTCTTTAGCGTCTTTATTATTGTATGGGCAGCGATAAACCTCCTGCAGGCAGGTTTTACCGACCTCAACAGTGACGAAGCCTACTATTGGATGTATTCAAGGCAGCTCGACTGGGGATATTTCGATCATCCCCCAATGATTGCCCTTATGATAAAAATCGGTTATTTGATATTTCACAGCGAAGTCGGGGTAAGGCTCGTAACTGTTGTACTCATGGTCGGGACACTTGCAATAGTGTGGCGGCTGATAGATACGGAGCCTGCGAAAAGCCGTAACCTTCCATACTTCATAATTCTGGCCGTAATGCTTCCTGCATTCAGTATTTTCGGTTTTATGGCAACGCCCGATTCGCCGTTGATGTTCTTTGCTGCGCTGTTCCTCCTGTCATACAAACGGTTTCTTGAAAACGAAAGTTGGCAAAATGCCGCGCTTATAAGCCTCTCGGCAGCCGCCATGATGTACAGCAAGTACCATGCCGTCCTGCTGCTCGTATTTACAGTCCTTTCAAACATACGCCTGCTGCTGAGGCCAAAATTTATAGCCGCCACAGCTGCAGCGCTGCTCCTTTTCATGCCGCACATGCTGTGGCAGTTCAGAAATGAGTTTCCAACGTTCAGGTATCATCTGGTTGACAGGGCAGCCGGTATCAACTTCAGCTATGTACCTGAATATATCGGCAATCTGTTTGTGTTTCAAAATCCGGTAATACTCTTTATAGCCCTGTGGCTTATTTTCAGGAAAAAAATTGAAGACCGGTTCAAAAGAGCCCTTGTTTTCATTGTCTGCGGATTTATCCTGTTCTTTTTTGCCGAAAGCCTCCGCTATCGCATTCAGCCGCAGTGGACTACCCTTATGGCACTTCCGGTTTTTATACTTGTATTTGATGTTTTGGAAAACCATCTTGCTGCGAAAAAAGCTGTAAGAATTACGGCAGTAATTATGATTCCGTTAATCGTTGTTGCTCGCCTGGCGCTGGCTGTTGACTTTCTACCAGTGGCCTTTGTGAAGAAGGATTATCACGACTACAGGAAAAAGATGCTGGAAATACAGGCTGTTACGGGCGATTTGCCGGTTGTGTTTTCAAACTCTTACCAAACTCCGTCGATGTACGCTTTTTATACCGGCAAGTCTGCCCACTCGCTTAACGACTTCTATTATCGCAAAACGCAGTACGACCTGTGGGATTTTGAAGAACAGCTGCATGGCAAGCGCGTAGTTTATATTCCCCACTGGCCCATGCAATACTTTGAAGACAACTTCATGAAGCATTTTTTTGTCAACGGCGATTCGATTTACATGAAAGAGTACCCCGCGTTCATGTCACTAAGTAAAGAGTGTGCGGAGCTTGATGAAAACAGCTACACATTCACTGCAGACAGCCTCAACCGGCTCTCATTTTCAATTCACAATCCCTACCCGTATCCTCTCAATCTTGCAACTGAAGACTTTCCGGTTTCTTTCTACCTTGGATTTTTCAGCAATGGCAGTATTGTGTCGTACAGCGCTCTCGAAATAGCGGATATGGTTTCCACCATTAATCCTGGCGATACTGTTGCCGTTGAATGCAGATTTACTCCCGGCAGTCTGCCTGAGGGCAGATACCGTGCCGCAATTTGCTGTCAGACCGGCATACTCTACATGACCCTCAACAGCCCCTTCAGCGATGCGGTCATAGAGATATGAATG
>JAITVX010000039.1 GCA_031285575.1 Bacteroidales bacterium | reverse complement strand
CAATCAGGGCTGTTGTTTCTGAAATCAGAGCCATGTTACAATCTGCCGACAAGTGTATTGGCTGCCGATACAGGATTGGATATTATACGGGAGATATCGGCTATCTGCTTTATATGGCTTTTAAGACCCGGCTTCGTTCCAAGTTTTTCAGGTTCAAGATTTGCCTTTTCCGGATCCTTAACATACCGTTCCATTATAAATGTAAAACCGCCAGGAGCAAGAAGGTCGATAGCATCGGCTGTGATGGATACGGATAGCTTCATAAATATTCATAAATGCTAAGTTTTAAATTTTGACGGCACAAATTTAGCAAATCCCGCCAGGTACCCAGGCCTGCACCGTGCGTCGGCGGCACGGCGGGAGCAAATAAGTAAAATTCAGGGACTATGAGAAAAAAGGTAATAAACATTCACTCGCTGGTTGAGAAAATAGAGATAAAGACATGCTGCGGCAACTGTTAAAGGGAGCATTGGGCTGATTTGCAGGACAGGATGAAAGAAGAAGTCGTTGAAGCGCTTTTTCGTGTAATAAATAATCATTCAATACTTTGAGTCCAGTAACCAATGCGTAAGGATGGCAATAACATATTGATTACTCTGGACGAGTGGCTGATATTAAAGGCCGAACTAAAGCGCAGTGAAAAATTGTTAAAGCGTAAAAAATAATTCAATTATGAAAAATCTTTTGGAACAAACTTTTTCAGTTGGAAAAAGCAATCGAAAAATTTCCCGGAATACATCAATTGTAACGGCATTAACTTCAAATAATCTTTTAACTGTTTCTTTTCTTTCAAAAACAGATCAGATTTTGCCAGTTGAAAAATTTGACAGGAGAAGGGCTTGCGTTCATCATCGTAATGAACTTCGACGGGCTTTGGGTGGACGTCTATTGAAAGTACCTCGCAAATGCTTTCAATGTAACGAAATGCCAACTGCTGGCTATACGTGTAGTTTTTCGGGTAAATAATCAATAAATTTTCACACAATTTATAGGTGCGAATAAGACTCTTTCTCATAACGCTTATCGTTTTTGGTTTGACAGCGCAAACGTAAGCAATTCCCGTCAGGCAATCAAGCCTGCGCCGCTAGGCAGTGTAGCGGCGGGAACCAAAAAAACACAGATTACACGGATTAGACCATTAAGATTACACAGGTTAAATGGATAATAAGGTAACCATATATGAATATCATGACGACCGTTGGGCGTACAGGCACGTTTTCTGTTCGACGGCGAACTTGCCCATGAACAGAGTCTGCGGTTAATGGGTTATCGTGGCTTGAAGCAACGAATAGACTGCAAGAGCATAGTCCGTTTGCGAGCTAATGCGCTTGGCAGTCCGATGCTGGTGTTGTGGTCATCGCTGCCGGCATCATGGCAGAATTTGCTGATTAAGGCGTTCGGTGAGCCGCAGAAGCAGGTTCGGCGTACGCTTTTCGAGCAGCTGTATGTGCGGAAGTCGGAATATTTTGATTTTTACAGCTCTTTTCGTTTTCCTGGCGGTGCGGCATTGAGAGACGACCGTTTGATAGACGAATATACCGTAAATGCAAGTGTACTGGCGACGATGCAGACCATTTACGACCGTCGGCGCAAGTATCGCCGTGAACTTCGTCAGAATGTTGGCGGTGCGTGGGATGCGGTATGTGCAGAGGCGAGTAACTTCCGTCACACGGTACGGCACACACTGCCCGAACACCCCGATGTGCTGCGCAGGGAACTGGCAAAGTTCCGCAGAAATGGCTGTGCCGACATCATATCCGGCAAGCACGGCAACAGTAACGCCCGCGTGGTAACTCCCGAAGTGGAGCTGTTTATAAACAGCCTTTTTGCCGATTTTATACACAAGCCCGACAAGACTGAGATAGAACGTCAGTACAGTGGTTTTTTAGCCGGTTATGCAGAGGTAATCAACAATGCCACCGGCGAGGTGTATCGACCTGGTGATTTCCCCCGTCTGAGTGTTTCCACCATAGCGAGCTACTTGGGCAAATGGCGTAATGCAGTAGCTACCGAAGGGCTTCGCAGCGGCGACCGTCAGCGGTATATGGCCAGGTTTACGCCATATCATTCATTGAAGCATCCGGAATATTCCGGCAGTATTATTTCGATAGACGACCGTCAGCCGCAGTTTGAGTATGAAAAGGGTCGTCGCATGTGGTTTTATAATGGCATAGATCTGGGCAGCGAGGCGTTTACCTGCTGGGTATATGGCAAGACGAAAGAGGGTATTATACTGGACTTTTACCGTCAGATGGTACGCAACTATGCACAGTGGGGATTGAACATACCTGCTGAGGTTGAGGCAGAAGCATCTCTGAACTCGTCATTTCGCGACACCTTTCTGCGCGAGGGCAGCATGTTTCAATATGTACGTATTGAAGCCAATAATGCCCGCGGCAAGCGCATAGAGCGATATTATGGCAACCTTCGCTATGAATGCGAGAAGAGTCGCGAAGGTTGGCTTGCCCGACCGTTTGCATTGATAGAAGCCAACCAGAGAGGGCCTAAGGAAGCGCCGCTGGTACCCTACAATGAACTGGTGGCGGGCTGCCTTAAAGACATTGAAACATGGAACAACAGCCCTCACTCGGTGCTCAGGGACAAGACCCGCTGGGAGGTATTTCTGGCCATGCAGCACCCGAATATAAGACCGACGAATTACCGTGCCATTATTCCGCATCTCGGCTATATGACTGAAACCAGTTGCCGTGCGGGTATCATCAGGTTGAACAATGCGGAGTTTCTGCTTGGTGGCAGTGGTGTTATTGCTGTTGGCTCTCAGCTGGTGCAGCTGATGGATGCCGCCGAGGGCCGCAGGCTGTCAGTTTACTGGCTCGACGGGAACGATGGCGAGGTGTTGAAGGCATACGTATATGCCGGCGAGCGGTTTGTGTGCGAGGCTGTGCGCAAACCCGACTATCACCGTGCACACATTGAACAGACATCCGAAGATGAAGTAAACCGCGAGCTGATGAGCAATTATGTGGCCACCATAGAGGGTTATGCGCGTGA
>JAITVX010000032.1 GCA_031285575.1 Bacteroidales bacterium | reverse complement strand
CAACAGACCTTTCAGGAAGTGACGGAATCAGTTGATTGACAGTCCATGCATGAAAAATATCGGCGTTGATATTACATTCAAATAAACAGATGTTTACTGTTTTGAAATGATGAACATCCCCAATCGCATTCACTCTCCCTCTGCTATGCCAATCTTTGCTTCCATAGCATCGCTTTCCTTTGAAACTGTATCCGCGCTCTCTTGGAGCATCTACGGAAAATCCGCTCTCATCCATGTAAATAATCGGACGACATTCTACCTGCTCATATTGATGCAGCTTTGCTGCAAATTCATCTCTTTTTGCCGCGTCGGCTTTGGGATGAAACAGTGTTTTTTTTATTGCTGATACGTAAACGCCGCAAGGCATACAGGATACAGCTCTGGCTTACTCCAAACTGTTCTGCACGTTCGCGCTGATAACTGTCCGGGTAATCTTCAACATGCTTTTGTAAGGCTTCCATATTGATTCTGGTGGCCGGTTTGTGGCGATGAACTTTGGGCTCTATCCGGTTTTTCCACTTAAACAGGGTGCGGATCGGAACGCTAAACCGTTCACCGGACTGATGAAAAGTAAGAGAATCCCGCTCTTTTATTTTAAATACGTGCTTGCGAAAATCTAACGAATAAATCATGAGCAAAGATAGGTGGTTTTATTTAGAGTTAGCTATATTTGCTATGGCAATCAGGGCGAGTTTTTTCAGTTTTCCTTTTGCCGTTAATCTGTCGTATAGTTCCCTGCATGCCCTGTTCGATTTTTTTGCCGACAGCGAACACATGTACAGCAGTTTCCTGACCGTTGACATACCCATTTTGCATATCTTCGCTTTTGCGTTCACACTGGTTCCGGATTGATAAATACGCGGACACAGACCAAAGTAAGAGCGTAGTTTGAAATGGATGGAAAATCTCATACCTATACAGGTACTCCTCCATATACCGTAACCATAACCGGCGATAATATCAGGGAATTCTCTTGCTCTTATAACAAATCGATAACAACTTTAGATGTGAGCAACTGTACTGCTCTGACAAAGTTTTTATGCTACTACAATCAATTAACAAATTTAAACGTGCGCAACTGTACCGCACTGTATGATTTGGATTGCCGAGATAATCAATTATCAACGGAAGCAATAAGCAATCTGTTCAGAATGCTGAACAGCAGTACACTTTCCTATAGTAAAAATGCCTTTATTTCTGATAACCCGGGAGCAATAGATATGGATTATAGCGGTTTAAGTATTGCAAGGGGTAATGGATGGTCTGTGTATTTTAAGTGATTTATGAACGACTAATCGCACCGGGCAGCAAGCGAAGAATACCCTTGCCGGGCTGAGGAGCCGGGCGGGGGGGCTTGTTTTGTTCCCCATACAAGCTGGATATAAAACTATGAACATGCCTTTTCAAGGCGCTTCAATATAGAGAAGATAAATGCAGCCGAAACAAGGCAGCATACAATAAACACAAGCCACAGAGAACTCAGGGCAACCTTATCCCACAATATAGAGCCTACAAACAGAAGCTTGTTGCCTACGGCTGTTGCCAGAAGCCATCCGCCCTGCATAAGCCCCTGAAACCTCGACGGCGCTACCCGCGACACAAACGACAGCCCCATGGGGCTGAGGAACAGTTCGGCAACTGTGAGTATGAGGTAGCTGCTTATGAGCCAGTAGGGAGAAACCCTGTATGCGTCGTCAACTGGGGCGCCGTTCAGCTCCGACGGCGACGGCAGACCTGTTGACGATAACAGCACCACAACAAACCCTACTGCGGCAATAATCATTCCTATACCTATTTTGCCTGGCGTAGATGGCTCAATACCTTTTCTCGACATCCATGCAAAAGCTCCCATAACAGGAAACGATAAACCCACAATAAACAGCGGATTGAACGACTGGAATACTTCGGGCGATATGGAGTTTACCGTTTCAAACGGAGAGAATATCTTTGAAAACAGCCCTGCCGGAAAACCTGTAAGAAAGTACGAGTTAAGAAGCATGCAGAAGATGAACACCGCTCCTCCGGAAACCTTTGTGCGGATGCCGGCTTTAAGCATCATGAACAGTCCGGCTATGGCGCCTGCCAGCGCAAGCATCGACGGCAGGGTGAAAAATATGTTTGTGAAGGCTCCTACCTGTTTTACGGTATAGTCTCTTGCAAAAAATGTCTGTGTCAAGCCATTCTGATGGAACGACATCCAGAAGAATATTACAACGGCAAAAACAAGTATCAGCGCCACTACTCTCGGCTTTTCTTCCTTCTTTGCCGCCATTACTATCCACGTAACAAACCCTGCAAAGAGGCCAATCGCTCCTCCCGAAGCCCAGCCCACGGCGGGTATGAAATGAAGTGCAAATGCCGTAACCAGCGCAGCTGCGGCAGCCACGGCAAGGGCGGCAGGGTTAAACCCCATCCTGTCGCGGGCGTCTGTTTTCCTTACATCCCTGTCGGGAAGCAGTTTATTGAACAATACATAGGCCAGAAGCGAAACGATCATTGCTCCAGCGGCAATGCCAAACGCATAGTTATAGCCTTTGGCAAAAACATTAAGGTAGTTGTTGGCAAATGCCTGCAGGTCGGCAACATTACCGTTAAGGCTTG
Organism: Bacteroidales bacterium; assembly: GCA_031285575.1. Classification (GTDB taxonomy): domain Bacteria; phylum Bacteroidota; class Bacteroidia; order Bacteroidales; family VadinHA17; genus LD21. The sequence continues at coordinate 5,026 of JAITVX010000032.1, read as the reverse complement.
CCTCACTGGCCAGGGTCTGCAATACGGAAACGTCGGCAAGCTTTCCGTCGAGAAACTGGTGGCACAGCGAAGGCAGGCTGCCGTCGTGCGCAAAACCGTTTATGCCAAGCCACCAGTTACGTATTCCGATGGCGGCAAACGGTGCAAAGAACGCACCGATATTGATACCCATGTAAAAGATCATGAATGCCGAATCGCGAAGTTTGGCATACTTGGGGGCGTCGTACATCTGGCCTACCACAGCCTGCAGGTTGCCCTTGAAAAGCCCGTTGCCCAGAGCTATTGTAAGCAGCGCCGCCTCGGTAACCGCCAGCGACAGGCCGGGTACGGCCAGCGCCGCATAGCCTGCAAACATTATCAGAATGCCGAAGAATATAACCATCTTGTACTTTTTTGTTGCGTCGGCAAGTATGCCTCCAAGCAGGGCAAGGGCATATATGCTGAAATAAAACCAGCTGTATATTGTGCCGGCTTTTTCGGTTGAAAGGCCAAACCGCGCCTGAAGAAACAGTACAAGAATAGCCATCATGGTATAAAAGCCGAACCGTTCGCCCATATTGGCAAAGAACGCAACAAGAAGTCCCCTGGGATGATTTTTAAGCATAAGTTATGTTTTTAGTGTTTTCTGATATTTCAATAAAGTGTTTTACATACGCCAACAGCATGGCGGGCACAAATATATTAATCTTTTATGAATATTGGCAATAGCATGGATGCGAAGACAGGGCTTGGCTTTTATCCTTTTTGCATGCACGGAGCCTGGCCCGGCAAAACCAGGCCGGTGTTGTGCTTTGTTGCAACCCATGTGTTGCAGGTGTTGCAAGCCATGCCTATTCTTTTTCAGCTAAACTGTAATATACTTCTTCGGGAAATTGTTGTGTGTATTGAAAAGCAACCAGCGCAGGAGGTGTCCCTGCACCAGTTAAACTGTATTTTCCAATTTATGTCTATCAGACTTCTTCGGAAAACAGGCATATGGATGTCTCAACTTCCCCTTAGGCTGTGCTTCGACAGGCTCAGCCACCGGGAGCCGGATTGCTTTGTCACGCTTCGTGCCTCGCAGGTCGATTTTGTCAATCATAATGAAATTGCATGCCTGACGTCCGGCAGCTGTCGTGCATGGCTGCAGCCATATGCAGTACGTCCGTCATTGCTATAGAAGTCAACCGGGGTGTGTTAAACAGTGTTAAAAACTGATTGTCTCAAGGTATTTGATGTTTAAAAAAATACTTTTGACGCTGTTGAAATTAAATTATGATTGCTATGAAACAAAAAAATCTGACCACGGCGTTGTTTATGATGTTCATTATGCCGGCAATACTGCTGTCGCAGAGTGAAAATATTGACCTTGAAATGATGTATAAAATAAAGCAGGAGGGGCTGAAAAATTCGCAGGTTGAGAATTTTGCCTACGGGCTTACCGACCTTACGGGGCCAAGGCTCACAGGTTCTTCCGGTTTCAGGCGAGGGATGGAATGGGCTGAAAAAACAATGAAGGAACTGGGATTTCAGAATGTAAGGATTGAAGCTGCCGGCGATATTGAGATGTCGGGCTGGGACAACCTAAAGACGTATGCTGCCATGACGGCGCCGTATTATGCAAACTTTGCATGCAACCCAATGGCCTGGACGGGCAGCACGAATGGCGCAGTGAGAGGCGGGGTTGTTTATGTAGATATACGGTCGGAGGCAGATTTTGCAAAGTACAGGGGCGCACTGGCTGGCAAAATTGTACTGCTTTCGTCGCTCCAGCAATATGAAGTAAGCTTTGAGCCCCTGGCCTCGCGGTTAAGCAGCGAGCAGCTCCGGGCAATGTCGGCGTCGCGTGCAAACATGCAGGCAGCCAGGCCACAGGCAGGTAACCCTGCAGCGCAGGCTATTGAGTTGAGGAACAAAATAAATGAGTTTATGAACAGCGAAAAGGTTGCGGTGGTTCTGAACAACGGCGGAATGTTTAATGTTGTAAGGTCGGCCGGCCGGCCATACAGAAAGACAGCCGGTGTGGAGCCAGTTGCGCAGCTTAATTTGGCTGTGGAAGCCCACGGAAGAATAGAGCGGCTTTTGCAGCACGGTGTTGCAGTTGAGATGGAGGTTGAGATACAGAACAGTTTTTTCGACAGCCCTACGGTATATAATGTGTTTGGCGAAATAACCGGTACGGATAAGGTTTTGAAGGATGAGGTGGTGATGATAGGAGCGCATCTTGATTCGTGGCACGGCGGAACAGGCGCTGCCGACAATGCATCGGGCTGCGTTGTTATGGTGGAAGCCCTGAGGATACTGAAAGCCCTTAATGCATCTCCCAAACGGACAATACGTGTTGCTCTGTGGGGAGGCGAAGAGCAGGGGCTGTTCGGCTCAAGGTTTTATGCCAACAGGCATCTTGGCAACCCGGTAACAAAGGAACGCAAACCGGGCTTCGACAAGTTTGCGGGATACTTCAACATGGATAACGGCACCGGAAAATACCGCGGCATATACCTGCAGGAAAACGACCTTGTGAGGCCCATATTTGAGCAGTGGATGAAACCGTTTGCCGATATGGGCATGGCAACAATATCGCCAAACTATACCGGTGGCACCGACCATCTTGCATTCGACAACCTTGGCCTGCCCGGCTTCCAGTTCATACAGGACGGTATTGAATACGGGCGGGGCTACCATACGGTTATGGACACGTACGACAGGCTTGATATGACCGACTTGAGACATAATGCCGTAATTACCGCGGCCTTTGCATGGAATGCCGCAAACAGGCATGTTAAGCTGCCTGCCAAGCCCGCAATGCCCGGCGGCAGGTGATGCTGCCTATTGCGGCGTCTGGTACAGGCTGGGTTCCTTCAGGTTGTGTGCACCGCGGGAGGTAACGGCAGGGTTGACGTCGAGTTTAAGAAGTTCTTTCATGTTTCCTACTTCCATGGCGGCGAGGTAAACCAGTTTTGTGGCTTTCAGGAATTTTTTATAGTCAATAAATTCCAAAGCATCCCTGTATGTATGATAGTCGTTTGTTAAGCCGCAGAAAAACCATACAGACGGGATACCGAACCTTACGAAAGGATAGTGGTCGCTTCTGAAATAAAGTCTTTGCGGATGCCTTACGTCGGAATAGCGGTAGTCGAACCCGAACCTTATTCCGGCTGTATTGTTTACTTTTGTTATAGCCCTGTCGAGCTCGGAGCTTAGCAGGTCGGAGCCGATAAGGAACAGCGAATCGGTGGCGTTTCGTCCCAGCATGTCCATATTAAGGCAGGCGGTGATTTTTTCTACCGGAACCGGACAGTTATTGACAAAGTAGTGCGATCCGTGCATTAGCTGTTCTTCGCCGCAAACCCATACAAGAATTACCGACCGTTTAGGTTTTTCGACAAGCAGCGCCTGTCCTATTTCCATTAGTCCTACACATGCGGTCAGGTTATCGTCGGCTCCCGGAATTATTTCTCCGTCGTCTATCCCCCTGCCGTCGTGATGACCGCTTATTACAATGTATTCGTTTTTCAGAACAGGGTCGGAGCCTTCAATTATGGCAACAACATTGCGGGCAGATGACTTGTATAAATCAACAGCAGCGTCGAGCCGGGCAAACACTTCGGTGTATTCTATCGGTTTAAGGGGTTTCCCTGTCCGCTGGTCGGCAAACAGCGATTTTACTTCGGTCTCGCTTATCCCCATCAGCACTGCGGCGAGCTTATGGTTTATTTCGGCAACGGTAAAGGGCAACGGCGGCCGTTGTGAGCTGACAGATGCAGTTGTTGCCGATGTTCTTTGCGATTCGTAAACTGTTCCGAGCCGCCCTGTCGGGATGTAGTCGTAAAAGCCCGACGGGGTTGAAATCCTTTCCTGTTTTTCGGGGCTTGCTATTGCCAGCACTGCCGAAGCTCCCTTTTCTCTGAAGAAAGTCAGTTTCGGTTCAAGGCGCGTATTAAGCCAGGGGCTTGGCTCCACGCCTCCTGCCGGCAGCTGGTCGTCGGTAATTATTATGATTTTGTTTCTCAGGTCGGTATTTTTGAGTTCGTTGATGTCGGAACCTGCAAATACCACACTGCCCGAATATGACCCGTTTGATGTGAAATTGCCTCCGAAAGATTTCCCGAAATACCATACCGTTTCCATGCCATTTCTTTCCACTGTCAGTTTTGTGCCCGATTTTGATACAGACGTAACATTAAGCGGTACATTCTGATAATATGAACCGTTTTCCATAACCGGTTTCAATCCGTTATGTTTAGCCCAGTTTGCGATGTATAAGGAAGCAATATCCAACTCGTGCGACGGTGTTTCCCTTCCTCTGAACTCTCTGGCGCCAAGAAACTCGAGATGGAGTCTCAGTTCGTCTTCGGTAATTGTCCTGATGCCTTTCGACTGTGAAAAAAGCCCTGTTGCATGAAAACTGAAACAAAAAATAATTACAGCAAGTTTTCCTAATATTTTAATCATAACGGTTAGTTGTTTAAAGTGTATTAATGAGTTATTTTTTACTTAAATAGTCGTTAAGCTCCGATACGGCTGCCTGTGTGTCTGCATAAAACCTGTCGATATATGCTTCGTATGTTTCTGCATTGCGGCTCTCTTTTGCCGAGAGTTCAAAGGCTTTCAGCATATCGGCAAGTGCAGACATGCCCATAATTGCCACAGATGATTTTGCCTTGTGCGCAAGCAAGCCAAGCTCCCGGTATTCGTTTTTTGAATAAAGCAATTTCATCTCTTCATGAAATTCGGCAATCTGACATTTAAACATGTTAACAATCTCTGTAATAACCGAAATGTCGTTTCCGGTAACCGACTCCAGGTACTCCGGATCTATAAAGTTGTAATTCATATTGCAGCAATTATTCGGATTTTTTTTAAAAACAAGGTCGTAAAGTTAATGAAATATATTTTTCATGCACTTCGGTTTTGAATATTTCCGGGGCAAACGCACGAAATTTTATGCGGCAGGCTTTGTTTTCGTCATTGCACACCCCGGTGAGGTGTTCCGGAGTGCATGTTTGGTCCTCAGAGGTGCTCGCATGGTCCTCCGAGGTGCACG
>JAITVX010000255.1 GCA_031285575.1 Bacteroidales bacterium | reverse complement strand
GTTGCTTTTTGCCGTTGTGCTATTCTTCCCTGTCTGCTTCATCTGCTCCGCCCGAGCGTTTGCCACGGCGGTTAGCCACTTTGGGGACCAAGGGTCTCGATATAATTCCGCAATTCGTTCCCTGGCTGCTGCAATAAGTTCTTCTTTTGCCATTTTAAATTCCCTTGTACGTGTCGGGCGCAAATTCTAAAATTATTTATCTGTTAAATTCGTCTTGTATTTTACAATAGACCTCTTCGGAAAATAGAACTTCAATACCATGTTCGTCATTGCGACCGGAGTGAAGCAATCCATGTGGTACTCATTTTCTGGATTGGCTTCGCCGAGCTCGTAAACTCGGTTGCTTCAGGCTCTGCCTTCGCAATGACGATGCTGAATACTGCGTTTGAAATAACATACTGCATATTTCTCGAAGAGGTCTACTGCACAAAAATACAGTATTTCCGGGAAGCATACGCTATCGGCAGTCCGTTTTAAGCTGAAATTTCTCTTAAAGAGCGTTTGCGTTTGTCGTTTAAATCTACTACCATTGTCGTAGTCATTGGCTGTTTGTGTTTATTTTGTTTTTAAACCGTTTTCTAATTTAAAATTATGCGTAAATGTTTTCCGATACTCATAGTTATGTGGGCTGCAATAGTGGCCGGAGCTTTTATGTTAAACATGTATATCGTGCATAAAAACGCGGAAAAGTTTGTAAGAACCGAGTCGGAGGCATTTTTCGATTTGCTGGTTACTATCCGCCAGTGGAATTCCGGCCACGGGCTGGTGTATGTGCCGACATCCGGAGACATGCAGCCCAACCCTTATCTGATTCACAACCGCCGCGATGCGGTTACAAACTTTGGCGATTCGCTGACGATGATAAACCCTGCGTTCATGACACGGCAACTGTCGGAGCTTGCCGCCGCAGACGGGGTTACCCGATTTCATATCACCAGCCTGAACCCTATACGGCCTGCCAATAAAGCCGACGGGTGGGAAACAAAAGCGCTGCAAACCTTCAAAGACAAAGACAACCGGGTGTTTGAAAAAATAAAAACAGGCGATTCGCTCACTTTCCGTTTCATGGCTCCGCTGATTACGGAACAGAGCTGCCTCGCATGCCACGCCACGCAGGGATACAGGCTCGGCGACGTGAGGGGCGGAATAAGTATAAACACGGCATACCACAGAGATTATGCCATGGCCTCGCAGGGAAAAACACTCACCATTTATGCAGTGGTATTTCTGGCCGGTTTCTTCCCGCTGCTATGTTTCCGGCTGTCGCACAAGCGCGACATAAGTGCCAAAAACAGAGAACTTCAGTTCCTCGGCACCTCCAAAGACAAGTTTTTTAGCGTAATTGCACACGACCTGAAAACGCCGGCAGGCAACATCCAGATGCTGTCGGAAATGTTACAGAACCAGTTTGACGATATTGATAACGAAGAGCGGAAAAGCTACATCGACATGCTGGCAGAGTCGGCCAGGGTACATCACGACCTGCTCAACACCCTGCTCGACCTGTCGATGCTGCAGCTGGGAAGCAAGCAGAATGTCCCCGAACGGCTGAACATCCGCATACTGGCCAACGACGTGCTGCAGCAAACCAGACTGCAGGCGCAGCAAAAACATATTGGCCTGGCAAACCTGTCGGACGACTGTTTTGCCAGGGCCGACCGTAACATGATAACCACGGTGGTACGCAACATTGTAACCAATGCCATTAAATTTACTAACCCCGAAGGGCAGATTACCATTAGCACTGCAAAAGGAAACGGAGAAATAACCGTATCAATTACCGACACGGGCATTGGTATTGCCGACCCTGTAAAAAACCGTGTTTTTGCAGTCGATTATCATAAAAGTACCGCCGGAACGGCCAACGAACCGGGTACCGGGCTGGGGCTCATACTCTGCAAAGAATATGTAGAACGCAACGGTGGCCGTATATGGTTTGAAAGCGAACCGGGAAAAGGCACCACATTCTTTTTTACCCTGCCGGAATTTGAAGATTGAACGTTACAACCCGTAAATACGTCAGCCGGGAAAATGTTACAGTAGCCTGCTGTTGAAAAATCTTAATGTTTCCACCATATCAGACTTAACGTGGATATACAGTTCAAGCCCTTTCGATTTCAATTCGTCAATACACGTGGGGTTGCCGGCAACTACAACCAGCATTTTTCCGCTCAGGGCATTGTATATTTCAGGTGCAATGCTTCTGTATTCGTCGTCGGAACTGCATATTACGGCAATGTCGGCCTGCGATTCAACGGCGGCATTTATGCCTTCTTCAACCGAATCGAACCCTGCGTTGCCTGCAATTTTATATCCGGCGCAGCCAAAAAAATTCATGGCAAACTGTGCGCGTGCCTTTCTCATTGCCTGGTTGCCGATTGTAAACAGGAACACAACCGGTTTCCTACCGGCTTTTTCAACGGCAATCCTTAGCTTTTCAATTTCTTCGGAAACTCTGAAGGGTGCAACGGGTTTTATTCCGGCGCAGTCAACCTCTGTCTTTTGGCCAAAAGCCCTGCCGGCGTCTAACCCTTCAGGTGACGGTTTAGTGTCGGGAAAATGATTTGTTCCCAGCAGTTTTAACCTGCCGGTCGATGTATCTTTTTTCCTTTTGACTGCCGCTGTTTCAATGTCTTTCCGTATTCTTCCTGCTTTCAACGCTTCAAGGAAGCCTCCGTATTCTTCCGTTTCCACAAACAGTTTCCATGCATTTTCTGCAATACTGTGTGTCAGGCTTTCAATATAATACGAGCCGCCGGCGGGGTCGGCAACCTTGTCGAAAAACGCTTCTTCTTTAAGTATCAACTGCTGGTTGCGGGCAATACGTTCCGAAAATTCGCCGGGTGTGCGGAAGGCAATATCGAAAGGTTCGACGGTAACCGAATCGGCTCCTCCGATTATTGCCGACATGGCTTCGGTCTGCGTGCGAAGCATGTTTACATGCGGGTCGTAAACAGTCTTGTTCCACCGGTTTGTAACGCTGTGTATATTCATCGCGCAGCCGGCACAACTTTCGCCCGCAAATCCTTTCAGCACAAGCGACCAGAGCAGACGGGCTGCCCGCAGTTTTGCTATTTCCATAAAATAGTCGGGGCCCGTACCGAAACAGAATTTTATTTTCGATGCCGCAAGCCCTGCATCAATGCCTCGTGCGGTAAGCTGCAACATGTATTCGCTTCCGGCCGACAGTGCATATCCCAGCTCTGCAACAACGCCGGCTCCTGAGTTACTTAAAACCGAGGCGTTGAAACATACCGTCTGCAGGTTTGGCATTGCCGCTGCCGAAACCGCCATCGAGGCGAGGCTGTCAAAACTGTCTTCAACAGGCGTGCAAAGCGATCCATCGGTCAGCAGCCTGCCGAGAGGATCGGCTTCTACTGCGCCCCTTATATCGGCGGGGTTCAATCCTCTTTCGCTGACGATTTCGCAGAGTATTGCAACTGCCCTGTCATGATTGCCTGCACATGTAAAGTTAACCTCTATGCTTTCCAAATAAATATCTTTCAGAAGGGTTTCAAAGTCATGCTTGCCGGCAGTTCCGGCGTCGGGCAGTATAAAGCCAAGCGAATCGACTCCTTTCATCAAAACATCGAGGGCTTTTCTGTTTGCAGCGCTGCTGTCGGAAACTTCAACATCCTGCCTTACCAGCCATGTGTTGTTTGCAGTATGTATGCCACGCAGGTATGGAAAGTGTCCGGGCAAAGATTCCAGAAACGGCAGGCCTGCTGTATCTTCCTCCCTGTAAAACGGTTTTACGTCGAACCCTTCACCGGTTCTCCACACAAGTTTTTTATTGAAATCGGCTCCCTTCAGGTCGGATACGATTTTATCCATCCACTCCTGTGTTGAAACCGGCGGAAACTGTTCAAAGAGTTTGTTGTTATTCACGTCTGTATTGTAACATTCATTATACATCTTTTTTCGCGGATGCAAATTTATATGAAATCCTTTGAATTACATACTGCCGTATGTAATTTTCCAAACAGCAATATCCATCATTGCGCCTCCGTGCAAATAATAACTGCAAATTACGGTATGTGTATTGCCCCATTAATTTGTTATTGTTAATTTTGCATCTCTTAATAAATATATAAAACTATTAAAAATGAAAAAAAGATTTTTTGTGGTTGCCACAGCAGCCTTGATTTCGGGAAGCGTGATGTTCTCTTCATGCATCGGTTCTTTTGCACTGGTTCAGAAAGTGCACAGCTGGAATACCAGCATGGGAAACAAATTTGTTAACGAACTTGTATTCCTTGTGTTCTGCATCGTTCCGGTTTACGAAGTAGCATCGTTTCTTGACGTTGTTCTGTTAAACACCATCGAATTCTGGACGGGCGACAATCCTGTTGCTGCCGGTGAAGTAAAAACCATCAGGGGCGATAAGGATACCTACCGCGTTGAAACCCTTGCCGACGGGTATAAAATCACAAACTCGGCGGGCGCAGAGATGAACCTTGTTATTGACAGGGAATCTAATACATGGAGCGCAGTTACGGGCGAAGTATCGACCAAACTTATAAAGGTGGAAGACAGTAACAGTGCCGTTGTATATCTTGCCAACGGAAACGAACAGAAAGTTTCGCTGAGTGCGGCAGGCATGCTTGCTTTCCGTCAGGCCAACAACATGAACCTTTTTGCCGTAAAATAAACGGTTTGCAGGTTGCTGAAACATAAAGCCGGTTTGCCGCGTTGCATACCGGCTTTTATGATCTGTTTTAAGCCCGCCCGACAATTCTTTGTGTGGCAACTCGGAAAATAGAAATTCAATACCCTGTTCGTCATAGCGTGTGGCGCGTGTTCATGTGTATTGATACTTCACGCTATATATACTCGCTCTTTCTTTTTCACCGGACACCCGGCTCTCAATGCTACCGACAACGTAGCCCCCACCTCAGGGTTGCCTCGGCGGAAACCCTCAAAAGTCTCGAACCGAAGCAAACGAAACCGGGTTGGATTATGGCGTATTCACTCATAATTTGCTATCCTTGCAGGAAAATGAAGAAATGAAATTGACGAAAGAGCAATACGATATGATAATTATTGATTATATAATAGCGTGAACACAGCATAGTAACTAAATTACTAATGCACTAAAGTGCATAGGTTTGGATAGCGAATAGACTTCTTCGGGAAATAGAACTTCAATACCATGTTCGTCATTGCGACCGCGAGGTACGAAGCGGGAAGCAATCCATACAGTACACTTTTCTGGATTGCTTCAGGCTTTGCCTTCGCAATGACGATGCCAGATATTGCGTTTGAAATAACATACTGCATATTTTCCGAAGAGGTCTAATGAAATTCGCCAGCCCACGTCATCCTATATTTGCATAAATTTGTAATTTGGAAAAGAGAGGAGCGGGATAAATGCCGATGTTCGTCATTTATCGTACAGATAGTTCGCAAAGTAAG
>JAITVX010000234.1 GCA_031285575.1 Bacteroidales bacterium | reverse complement strand
CGCCATGACTGCCAGTACTGCGATGAATAACAGCTTTTTCATCTTCTTCAGTTTATTTGTATGTGTTAATGTAGTATTAAAGTAATTAACGTAAAGTTAGAATAATTATTTCGACTGTTGCAAACAATACATGCTTTTATTCATTCTTTTCACCGTATGAAGGAGGCTGGATCGAATAGAGCAGTGGGTTAGATAAATTTTGTACATTTGCCCGTAACACAATATATCCATATATGACAGTATTTCCTGCAGCCAAAATAAACATAGGCCTCCGCATAACAGAAAAACGTGCAGACGGGTTTCACAACATCGAAACCCTGTTTTATCCCCTGCCGTTTTGCGATGCGCTTGAGTTTGTAGAATCATGTAATTGTCATGATCCCGACAGCCTGGTTGTAACCGGAATAGAATCTGTCGGTAAACCTGAAGACAACCTCGTAATTAAAGCCGTTCGCAAGCTTCGCGAACGGAAAAGCTTTCCAGGCCTCAGGCTGCACCTCCACAAGGTTATCCCCCCCGGAGCAGGTCTTGGCGGCGGCTCGTCCGACGCCGCCTTTATACTGAAAGGCATCAACCGCCTCTATGGTCTCGGCTTTAATGATGATGAGCTGAAATCTACAGCTATCGAGCTTGGCAGCGACTGTCCGTTCTTTATCGACATGCTTCCGGCCCATGCATCCGGACGCGGCGAAATCCTCACCCCCCTTCCGAGGGCGCTGCTCGACAGGCACTACCTCGTACTTGCCAAACCGGCAAAAGGCATCAGCACCGGCGAAGCCTATGCCAGCTGCCGCCCCGCAACGCCTTCCACCCCGCTCGATACGATTGTTTGCTCCACCCCCATTGCCCGGTGGAAAGACAGCGTTAAAAACGATTTCGATGCTTTCGCTTTTGCCAGGGAGCCACTCATTCGTACGCTGATTGATGAAATGTACCGTGCCGGAGCCCTCTTCAGCCTCATGTCGGGCAGTGGCTCTGCGGTTTATGGTATATTCCAGTGCAAGCCCAAACTCTCGGCGCTGTTGAAAGAACACCTGATTTGGCAAGGTCTCGCGTAGTTTTTACTGTTTAATATATTACAGCCCTAAAATACGTTTCAGTTCCGTAATTTGCGTATCCCAGAGAAATACGGCGTCTTCCTTTTCTTCAGAATCCGTAAAATCGGTAATGATAAGCGACAGGTCGTTTGTAAGTTCATGAACAGACAACTGAAATTCAAAATAATCTGTATTTACATCATCTCCTTCCAGCCATTCAAACCTTACAAGACGGTTTTCCTTAATAGCCACCAGCCTTGCTTTCGATTCTGCTTTATCCCAGGTAAACGTAAAAATATCTTTCTCTGTATCTACCTTATCTGCAAACCATTCGTTCAGCCCCTCGGGCGTACTCAGCCGTGGGAAAACAGCTTTCGGAGAGCAGTTCAATACATATTCCAGTTCAATCTTATGACGCATAATAAAAGTGTTCTTTTTTATTTATCGCAATATAGTAAAAAAACGGAAACAAAAAAACCTTATTGCTTATTTGAGATAAACTATTTATATTTGCGCCGCCGTTGGAGGAGAGAGTTCTGTGAAAAGTTTATAGGTTATATGGAATTACAGGCGGTAACATACCTGTAAACAATATTTTTGGCGAGATAGCTCAGCTGGTTAGAGCGCATGATTCATAATCATGAGGTCGGCGGTTCAAGCCCGCCTCTCGCTACCTGAAAATTATAGGGTTCTAAATATTTGGAACCCTATGATTTTTTTATTTGCATGTAACCATAGCTTGAAATTTACCGGTCATCGACAAAAGCAAGCGCGATGCAGTGGATAAACTGGACGGGCTGACAGGATGATGAATTTGAACAAAAACATATCATTTGGATGCCTTCATTTTTACCTTACCTGCATACGGTAATTGTTGCAAATCGGTAAAGCGCTGGGTAAAACTGGCAGTAATAAACAAGCATATCAACTGGCATTGTGCACGGCATTCCTTTGCTGTGAATATTCTGAACAATGGCGCAAATATCAAAACCGTTGCAAGATTTCTGGGACACAGCGACATAAAGCATACGAAAAAATATACACGTGCGGTGGATAAATTGAAGGAAGATGCAATTAACAGTTTACCGGAGTTGAAGTTTTAACTCAATCCAGTATTTTTCTCACCCATGTAGTAAAGTCGGTGTTTCCCTGCAATGATCTGAAGAACGTACGAAACACTGTCCGTGCCGTACTGTTGCACCACAAAGTCGAGGATGTTCCCACCTTTGGCCAGTCCGAAATCGGACCATTCATTGCGTGCCGGATTAACTTTAAACGACGGCTCTGTTTCTTCCAGGAACGGGGAGTAGTACCAAAGGTTGCCGCCTTGCCTTTTGAGTTGGTCAATGACAATATCCTGCCTGTAATACTCATCCATCAATAGTGAATAGTCATTCTGCTGTTTCATGCTAAATACAGTGAGGATAAATACAAGCATGCCCAAAATAGCTATCACCACAGATGTTTTTCTTACCTTGAAAAATTTGAAATTCAGATAAGAATTATCTGCATCTTGTGCCGATTTAGATTTCAGCTTCTCCTGTTCTATCTTTTCTCTTTCATTCTCTTTTTCCTGCATCCATACCCACATCTGAAATTCATCCTTTGTGAGTTCATTGGATAGCTTGATATTCTCATGAATTGTCTTGAAGTGGGAATCGCAATGTGTCCCCAACCCTTGAATACATCTCTTGAAAATTTCAATAATTTCCTCCTTATTAGCCTTTAGTTCAGAGTTAATAACAGTTTGTTCCTGTGTCGAAACAGATGTTTTCATCATCTCTATTTTCTTTTCTATTTCCGACAGCTTTACCCATAAAGCATCGTTTGATACGGATTGTGCCATAATTTTTCTTTGTTTTAATTGTTAATTACTCGTTCTTATCTTCTTATGCCCCTGCGTTTTTTGGGTCTCTTTTTACGATTTAGTGCCTGCTGACGTTGGTATCCTGCTTCTGTTTCATCATATCCTGATGGCTGCATATCGAATAAACCGCCAATACCGGATACCACATTAGCCACTCCCGATACTATGTTTTCTGAAACAGAAGTGCCTGTATTTTGTGTTTCATTCGGACTAACTATTTGCTGTTGTTGCTCCTGCCGCTGTTCCTGAACATGGCTATTCTCATTTAGAATTGCATCCAGTTTGGAATAACTGAATTTCCGGTCAATGTCTGAACCCTTAAAACAATGGTTACCTTTTCGGAATGAGATACCCTGTACTTCATCGGTCTGTCCCTTGTATTTGTACTCTATGGATATTCCCTGCCGTTTCAGGTCATCTTCAAACTGTTGCCAATTTCTGAATTTGGGTAAAGTATCCTTAATTGCATGGTAAATTTCATACTTGGTCTGTTCTGCTCCCTTGAGTTTTTGAACATTGACATTCTCTTTGCCTTTGCCATAAGTTAGATTATACTTATCCTTTAGCTGCTTGCAGATTTTTTCATTCCGATACTGGTCGTTCCTGTCGGAAATAGTCTTGCCATCGTTATCCACCCTGTTGAATATAATATGGCAATGCGGATGATTCGTATTTTTATGCCTTACAATAATATACTGTGTGTTCTCTATCTGCATCGCTTGCATATACTCTTTGGCTAAGCGTTCCATAAAGTGGTCTGTCATTCGTTCCCTGTCATCAGGTGAGAATGAAAGTGGGATGTGTCCGACA
>JAITVX010000220.1 GCA_031285575.1 Bacteroidales bacterium | reverse complement strand
CTGGAGCAGATAAACACCTACTTCCCGCACGTGGAAGAACTGCTCCCTGTAGCCGCCGAATGTAGGGACTTGGGCTTTACGGAGGATATGACAAGGCAACTTGTCAACTTCCAACCCGTAAGGTTCAATGGAAAGCTCTATTCAAGGGAGCATAACCGCAAGTTCGAGGCAACCCATGCCACGGCAACCATAGAAAAGAATCCCGGACAAAAAGGAAAGTTCCGTTTGTGCATTGACGGGTTGCCGTTGATGGAATGGTTCCGGCAGAAGTTTCAGGAGTTGAGAGAACGGTTGGGACTAAACACGAAAAAGGACGATGAACGGCCGCAATTCAGGATGAAACGGTAAATTGTAAGATATTCACAACAGGGATACCCTTTTCGTATTTTTGAATGGCTTCATCCGTTTTCCTTTTTTCAAGGTTCCTTCCCATTACCATACAGATTTTCAACGCTTTTATTGCAGGTTTAAAAATTTACGCTAACTTTGCGAGCAAAGTTTCATATCATTATGCAATGAACACAATGAACATGTGCCCACCCATATCGCCCCCTGCCGCTGCCGCCCCCACGGAAGCCGATAACGGCTTGGTTTCCTTGTGTTTACGGAGGCTAAACGGGGGTAAATCGCTGTTTTTCAACGAGTTACGAGACACTAAAAATATTATCTGCCGCAACAGGCTTTTGCCCTGCTGCGGTTTTTTATTGCCCGCACTTCCCAAAGCGGCTTCCGGTTGCCGCCATGCGTAGGATACTCGCATCGGTAAGCATCCTGCTCGCCTGCCTCGCTCCGGCACTGGCGCAGGAAAATCCCCGTCAGGACAGCATCCGCGCCGTCTGCGAAGCCAAAAAACGCATCGAAAACTATCATCAGCTGCCGCCCGGAGACAAGGAAAAACTCAAAACGCTTATAGAAAAGGCAAACTCGCAGAAAAAGCAGGAACTCGATTCGCTGGTTATGTGCGAAGACGACACGGTGTGCCTGAAAGAAATCCGTACAAGTTTGTACAGGCAGTACGAAACTTTGAAACGTAAAATATATCTTGAAAAAGACGAAAACCGGAAAAAGCAATGGCAAAACGCCCTTCAGAATGTGATTGAACAGATAATACAGGTAAGATTGCAGTTAGATTCTGTAAAGGAAACAGTCCCCCGCGAAAATCTTGATTTCCTGAAAAAACTGGAGGAAAAATATCCTTACGAGGTAAAAATGTTTGAGAATGTCGCTTTCAGCAGGCGGTTGAAAAAACTGCTGGGCGGCAGATACGGGTTTCTGGTAAAGAACTTTGACGTGCAGACGCCCATAGAAATTATCGACGGTATTTTTATCGCCTTTGCCTGCCGTGCGCACGACTGCGGTACTACCGATTTCATGATTGCGTATGACTTTGCCCGCGATGCGCTGTCGGCAGGAGTAAGGGAAAACGAACAGGCAAAGGTTTACTCCGAAAATGGAGAAATCCCCGCAAAGATAGCCGAATGGATTCATTAATAAAACCATATAAAAATACAATATGATGAAAAGAATAGTATCAACCATAATGTTACTGGCATTGTTTGCTACAGTTTTCAGCCAGAATAAACTCGACAATCTGACCGATAATCCGGTTAAAGACAACGGACATTTTTTAGGCAAAACAGGCGGAGTAGTATTGAGCGACCCTTATATGGCATCCTATGCAATAGCATTCGACTTCTGGACATCGTTTAACGAACCCGTGTATATGTTCCGCTTCCGGTGGGATTTAAAACCCGGGGCAGGAGACAATACTGTTAAGGTAAATAATGTGAATAAACGTTTTGCCGATTATCCCGAAGTATGGAGCAAGATGAAAAGCCGACTTACGCCGCTAACCGATATGGACGACAACAAACTGCTTACCATACCACTATACATACAGTTAAGACAGGGGAGCAAGGTGTTGGCACATGTAACTCATAATGCTAAAATCGACCTGCCCGATGCGGCGGGTAAGTGGAATGTGTTTGCATTGCCATCCACCGATGACTGGCTAAAGGTTTTCAGTCCTACTCCGGGAGGCACATCCTATATTCCCTTTAAAACAGCGGGACATGAAGCTTACGACTATAAACTGAAAGACTTGTATCAGGCGGGCAACAAGGAAGAATACCAAAAACTAATGGTTGAGATTTTTAAGGAAGCCGATAACATAAAAGTCGCTCCGGGAATAGTTTCCAATATTCGTTGGAATGTATCGGACTATGAATACGCAGTGAAAGAGAAAGTTGCCGAGCAAAAGGCAGCCACAGGTAAAACAAAAACTTCCGAACTCGACGACCTGCTCAACTCGACGGGCTACTCCGAAAAAGACCGTGCAGGTAGCGGAACCGACCGCGCCGACGCCGCTTACGGCAAGATTAAGGATTACAAAGACAAAACCGCCCTTGCCGAAGCCAAACAACTCTACCAACAGGCAGCAGAAAATCCCGCAACAGCCGCCCACGCCAAAAACCGGATTGCCGCAATTGATAAAATGTTGAATTATAAAGAGCCGAATATTGCGCCTAATCTCGACGGGATTTGGAAGGATGATGCATATAAAACAAAAATGGAAATAAAGGGTGATAACGCGGTAATGTTTAATTCGTTAATAATAAAGAATATCAAATATACGGGTAATCTTACTTGGTCTTGTCTGTATTTAGGGTATATTAAGAATCATCCGGCAAATATCAAAATGAGTGATGACGGGAACAGTATTAGTGTATCATATGACTGGGAAGGTATTATTATAAAAAATTATAAACGAGTAAAATAAAAAGGAAGTGGAAAAAATAATTATGAAAAAAGTAGTTTTAATTCTTGGATTATTTACATTATGCAATTTAAGTTTCGGACAGCAAAAGATTGATTTCAATCTTGAAAATTCCTGCTGTTATTATGGCGAAAAGGTGGAGGAAGATATTTACAGTTTTGCATCAACGCAGGAGGCGGAAAAAATTGTAAAAAGGATTTTAGATGTCGTCGGCTTGGAACCAAATTTTACAATAATGGCAGCCAATGTTCCCAACGCAATGGCGGTCATAGAAAATCAAATGCGACATATTCTGTACAGTCAGGATTTTATTATGCGTATTGATAACGCAACCGGAACTGATTGGGCAAGTTTAAGCATTTTAGCGCACGAAATAGCGCATCATTTGCAAGGACATACTATCACGTCATCGGGTAGCAGACCAAATTTAGAGTTGGAAGCGGATAAATGGTCTGGCTTCGTATGTGCAAAACTTGGGGCAACTTTAGACCAAGCACAGGCAGCGATGAAATCAATAGCGTCAAATACCGGCAGTTCCACTCACCCTCCCAAAAGTGCAAGACTGGAAG
>JAITVX010000218.1 GCA_031285575.1 Bacteroidales bacterium | reverse complement strand
CTGATCGCTGTGGCAAACAAACTGCTCAAAATCGCATTCGCTATAATCAAGTCGAAATCTAAATACAACAAAAATTATGCTCTAAAATTTGATTCTTAACACAGTTCTTTGCGAAGGCAGAGCCTGAAGCAATCCATGTTGTGTTCTGGATTGCTTCAGGCTTCGTACCTCGCGGTCGCAATGACGAACATGGTATTGAAAGAAGTCTACTCTTTTCCCGGAAGGACATACAAAAACAGCAGTAAATTTCAGTACGGTGCAGACTGTATTGAAATTTACCCGGTAAATTTTAGCACAATGCAGATTTCACTGCAATTTACCGGGTAAATTCTATCACAATGCAGATTGTACTGCAATTTACCGGGTAAATTTTGGCACAGGGTGCCCTGCACTAAAATCTTCAACATGCCTTTCTTCTGAAACCGGGGAATATGTTACAGCAAACGCAGTATTTCACAGCGCAACTGCGAAAGCAAAGCCTGAAACAGTTAAACCGAATGCCACTCGCTGCATACTGCCGGCTGCCTGTTGTAATAGCGGCTTACAATTTCGTCCATAACCCTGCTTGTCCGCGCAGCTGCCTGTCCGTTGCCCTGCATGCCGCCATTGCCTTCAAGCGCTCTTACTATTTGGTCAATAAGGCAGTACTGAACATGTTCGGGGCGTTCGTTTGCATATTCTTCCGTGCCGCCGGCCGTTGTTACCACTATGTTTTCAAACCCGAATGTTGAAAATCTTATCGCCCCCCTGTCGCCTGTAAATTCAATAACATCTCTGCTGTGCCCCGCGGGGGCATTGAAACACCATATTCCGGTTCCGGTAATATTTCCCCCGAACTCTATTTCAGCAGTAACCATATCTTCGGCTTCATACAGCCCTGCCGTGTTTTTTACGGTTGACCTCACACGCTGCACCGGCCCGAACAGAAAATCGAGATAGTCGAGCTGATGCGATGCAAGGTCGAAAAAGTGCCCGCCTCCCGACACCTCCGGCATAACCCGCCATGGCAGCCTGCCCGCCTTCTCGTCGTCTGTTGCCGGCTGCAACAGCTGTATGTGGAAAAACAGCACTTTGCCTATGGCTCCGCTCTCAATCAGTTTTTTACTTTAATGAATCCGGGCAGTGCACGCCGGTAATAGGCCACAAAAACAGGAACGCCATATTTTGCCGCTGCTTCGTTTATCTGTTCGCATTCGGCGTGGTTCATGGCCATGGGCTTTTCAACATACACAGGTTTGCCGGCTTTTATCGACTCTATTGCATAACCGGCATGGCTCGACGGCGGTGTTGCAACATACACGGCGTTTATTTCGCTGTCGTTTATAAGTTCTGTGGCGGTTGTGTGAACTTTCGGTACGTTATGCCTGGCGGCATATTCCATTGCAAGGGTTTTGTTGCGCCTCATAACCGCAACCAGCCGCGAACCTTCAACCCTGTTAAAGGCTGGCCCGCTTTTTACTTCGGTTACGTTGCCGCAGCCTATTATTCCCCAGTTAATCATCAGTTTTCCGCATCGTCGCAGTATGGCCTGGCATACAGGTCTTCAACCGTAACCCGTCTTTCATTGCCGACAACACTGTCATGTTCCGCTTCTTCCCTTGCCCTGCCGTTGAAGTACAGTATTGCGGCAAACAGCGGAGTAAGAGGAACAGCAAGGGCGCCTGTTATGGCCGACAGAATTATATACGCCGGTTTCTGCGCTATTTCAGCCATGGCCATTGCTTCTGAAGGATTGAATATCGATTTCAAAAAATTTCCGGCAAAAGGCACAAGAGCAAGCCCCGACAGAATGAACGACAGCATCATCATTAAAAGCACGAATACCGCAACCCAGCCGTAATTGGCCCAGAAATTTTTATGCGCCAGCCTGAACACGCGGCCTATGGTTTGCCCTATGTCGGTGTTTTCAGCCATCATTACCGGAAGTATGAACAGGAAAACGGTCATAACGTAGAACATCACAAAAAATATTCCGATAACAAATGCAATAAGCCCCAGCACCATTGCTATTGCGGCGAGTACGGACAGGAGTATCACCGTAACAAGATACGGAAAAAAGTATTTCAGCGACCTCTGTGCCGAAACGAGAATCGAATTGTCTTCGTCAACCGGGCTGAACATTATGTAATGCTGCATTACAATCGAAAACAGCATGTTTACCAAAGCGGTAATCAGCATGGGAAGTACCATTGCGCTCATTGCCTCTATTAAAGCGTCTATGTCGGTTTCGTTCTGGATAGATGCAAAATCGAAAAACGTCGAGGCATAATGCAAAATGCCCGACATTGCAAGCGATACTGCAAACAGCCGGGCAAAATTGTTTCTGTAAAACGTCCACAGCGAGTTCATGGCCGTGTCTATCGTGTGGACGCCATACAGAGGATGGTTTTTAAAGATGTTCATTACCTACGTGTGCCTTACATGAAGAAATTCTTCCGACTTTTTGCCGAGCGGTTTCTTCAGAAACTCATTGTAGATTGTTTTTATTTCGGGGTTGTCGCAGCTCAGGCGCAGTTCCTGGCCGGCATCCTGCTGGTAGAGGGCGCTCTGGCGCAGCTTTTTCAGCTCTGCCGCATCCATTGCAGTAACAGGCTGTCCGCCGCCGCCTATGCAACCGCCTGCACAGGCCATTACTTCTACGAAATCGAACTTCGACGGGTCGCTTTTGAGTGTTTCAATAAACGACTTCATGTTTACTATACCGCTAACAACTGCTATGTTCAACTTCGCCTTGCCAAGGTCAACGGTGGCCTGTTTCACGCTGTCGAAACCGCGCACCGGGGCAAAGCTTAAAAAGTCGGCAGGCGGGTTCTGGCCGTTAATAACCTTGTAGGCTGTCCGCAGAGCGGCTTCCATAACGCCGCCGGTGTTGCCGAATATTACTCCGGCGCCGCTGCCTCTGCCCATAAGCGAACTGTACTGAGCGTTGGGCGCCTGAAGGAAGTTAACGTTACCTTCGTTAAGCAGATATGCTATTTCGCGCGAGGTAATTGCATGGTCAACATCGCGCATTGCAGGTTTGCGGTGCGAAACACCGGCCGAGTTCATGCCCGGAAGCAGTATCTCGCCCTTTTTTGCCGTACACGGCATCAGGGCTACGTGGACTATCTTTTCGGGGTCTATGTTGTTTTTCTCGGCAAAGTATGTCTTCACCAGTGCGCCCTGCATCATCATGGGGCTTTTTGCAGTCGAGAGGTTTGGAATCAGCTCGGGGTAGTACAGTTTAACGTAGCGCACCCATCCCGGACAGCAGCTTGTGAACATTGGCATGTGCTTGGCGTGTTTCTTGCTTCCGAGCCTCTCCAGAAGCTCCGATGCCTCTTCCATTATGGTGAGGTCGGCCGCAAACGTTGCGTCGAGCACGTAATCTACTCCCAGCTGATTCAGCGCTCCTACCAGTTTGCTTTCTACGTTTGTACCGGGTTCAAGTCCGTACATTTCGCCTACTGCAACACGTATGGCAGGGGCGGTGGTTGCAACTACTATTTTGTTGGGGTCGGCAATGGCTTTGGCAACATCGGGGTAGCTGAAACGTTCGGTAATAACGTTGGGGCAGTATATTGAACACTGGCCACAGTTTATGCAGTATTCCCTGTCGGCCGGCACAAACTGCTCGAAAACCGAAACGTTACGGCAGAGGTCGCGGCAGCGACCGCAGTTGCGGCAGTTATCCATGTTGTGCACAACTGCCGGATTGTTCGGTGAAAAGGGGAGCGAGTTACGCTGTCTGCGCTGTCTTTCGGCCTGTCCGTATAACAGATTGCCATAACATGTCAGAAAACCTGCTCCGAGTGCTGTTGTTTTTATAAATTGCCGTCGTGTTGTCCTTCCTTTCATTTCTATGTTTTTTATATTGCTGTTGTGTTATTATTTATGGCTTTCATTGTCTGTAGGGTGCGATACCCGTGCAAAGTCGGCGCGGAAGTCGAACCATTTATAGAACGGGCATTCCTCGTTGTGGCATCTGAGGCACGATTCTTCGGTTTGCAGAACCATTCCCTGCCTTACTGCAATGTTGCGGTTTCTCATAATTGCCGACGATGCATACCGGCTTCCGGGCCCGTGGCATCCTTCGCACGAAACGTTTTCTTCGGGCTTAATACCGTTGCGCAGATTTTCGGGAGCTGCGTGGTATGTCGAGTGGCATTTCAGGCATTTTGCTTCCTTTGATGCATCGGCAATGCCGTTTTTGCTTGCATATTCTTTAGCCTTTTCGCTCGACAGCGATTCCGTGGCCTGCGAGTGAAGGTCGTCGAACCACCACGAGTCGTACTGGTTTCCATGGTCGCCGCCATTGTGACATCTTTTACAATTATCGGCACCTACATATTTGAAATCCTGCGCCGACGCCAGCCCCGCAACAAGCAGAGCCATGCAGATTAATAAGGAACGTTTCTTATTTTTCATTTTTTAAAATTTAACATTTCCGGTTATATGTCATCCGGTTTTATTTAACAATAAGTTTTTTTAATGCGGCGTAAAAGTAGTACAAATTCTGCAAACGGTAAACACACGTGAATTAAATGTTATGGAAAATTAACATATATAGCTAACACGCCGTAATACCTGAAGCTTCGTGCGGTTCATGGCTTAAATTTGAAAACAGGAAACCTGCTGCATAAAATTTTGTGCGTTTGCATTGATAAAAACCGGTTATTATTTTTTCAGGCCATCATTAACAGTTACATTTGCGCTTCATAATATTTAAACACGCTTATGTTCACCATAGAGAGCAGAGACCCAGAATCGAAAGCGCGGGCAGGAATTTTAAAAACGGCGCACGGCGATGTACCTACTCCTGTTTTTATGCCGGTCGGCACAGCCGGTACGGTTAAGGGATTGCTGCAAAAAGACCTGGCGGAAGATATTGATGCAAAAATTATTCTTGGTAATACATACCATCTTTATCTCAGACCGGGTATCGAGATTCTCAAAGCCGCCGGAGGGCTGCAAAAGTTCATGTCGTGGAACAGGCCAATGCTTACCGACAGCGGCGGGTTTCAGGTTTTTTCGCTTGCGGGCAACAGAAAACTGACCGACGAAGGAGCAGTGTTCAAATCGCATATCGACGGTTCGAAACATGTTTTTACTCCCGAAAGCACAGTTGACATACAACGGATTATAGGAGCGGATATAATGATGGCCTTTGACGAATGTGCCCCGTGGCCGGCCGACTGCAGGTATGTGAAAAAATCGATTGAACTTACTCATCGCTGGCTCGACCGCGCTGTGGTAAGGTATAAGGAAACCGGCAACGCCTGTGCCTGGGAGCAGTATCTTTTCCCGATAGTGCAGGGAGGAACCTATGACAGCCTCAGAAAAGAATCGGCAGAAAAAATTGCATCCAAAGAGATGGCCGGCAACGCAATAGGCGGCCTTTCCGTAGGTGAACCCGCCGAAGACATGTACCGGATTATTGAAGTTGTGAATGAAATACTCCCCGGCGACAAACCGAGGTATCTGATGGGAGTAGGTACCCCCGTAAATATCCTCGAAGGTATTGACAGGGGAATAGATATGTTCGACTGTGTTATGCCCACCCGCAATGGCCGCAACGGAATGCTTTTTACAGGCGAAGGCACAATAAACATCCGCAACCGGAAATGGATTGACGACTTCAGCCCCATCGACCCTGCATGCCCCTCTATCGTAAGCCAAGGCTATTCAAAAGCATACCTGCGCCACCTGATAATGGCAGGTGAAAATCTTGGCGCCCAGATTGCAAGTATTCATAACCTGGCATTTTATATTAAACTCGTTAAAGAAGCAAGAGAAAAAATAAAGCTCGGAATTTTCAGGCAATGGAAAGATTCAATGATAAAAAAACTTTCGCAGAGACTTTAGCCTCGCTGAAAGTAAAACGCATAGACAGATATATTATATGGAAGTTCCTCGGAACCTTCTTCTTTACCATTGCCCTCATCCTCACCATTGCCGTAGTGTTCGATTTTACCGAAAAAGTTGACAACTTCATGGAACGCGAAGCCCCCGCACGGGCAATAATATTCGACTATTACCTCAATTTCATCCCATACTTCGGAACGCTTTTCGCCCCTCTCTTCGTATTCATATCCGTAATATTCTTCACCTCAAAAATGGCCGTAAACACCGAAATAATCGCCATCCTCAACAGCGGTATGAGCTTCAGGCGCATGATGTGGCCATACCTTATTTCCTCAACCGTAATAGCTGTCATCATTTTCATCCTTACAAACTTTGTCATACCCAAATCGAACCAGAAAAGGATGGTATTTGAAGACCGCTACTACAAATCGTCTGTCAGCGGCCGTACCGTCGAAAATATCCACCGGCAGGTATTCCGCAACGTTTACGTTTTCATGGAAGCATTCAATCCCCTAAGCCAGCGTGGCAGGAACTTTACGATAGAACAGTTCAGCGACGACGGAGAGCTGCTGTCAAAACTCTCTGCTCCCTCGGTCGTTTACGATACTGTCAGCAACAAATGGTCGGCCATGAACTATACACTGCGCGAAATAAAAGACAGCGAAGAATTTATCACCAAGGGAAAACAGATAGACACAACACTTGCAATAAGCCCGGGCGACTTCTCGCGCGACCCCGGATTTGTAGGCACAATGACTTACCTCGAACTCGACAGCTACATCGAACTGCTGCAACTGCAGGGCTCCGACGAACTCAAACTGTTCCTTATTGAAAAATACAAACGCTTTGCAAACCCGTTTGCCGTATTCATACTCACCTTCATAGGCGTATCCCTCTCCTCGCGCAAGGTGCGGGGCGGCATAGGCATGAACATTGGCGTAGGCCTTGCGCTCAGCTTCTCATACATACTGTTTCTGCAGTTTGCCTCGCAGTTTTCACTCAAAGGAAACCTCGACCCGCTGCTCGCAATGTGGATACCCAACATAATATATGCATTTATTGCATCAGTTTTGTATAAAATGGCTCCAAAATAGCAGACTTCTCCGCGGAAATGCAAGTAATTATCATGTTCGTCATTGCAAAAGCGAAGCTTGAAGCAATACAGAACACAATATGTAACTGATATTACACAAAACCATCAGAAAAACCACATTTTCTGTCAAGAAAATGGTATTTACAATCAGGAAAACCATATTTCCCTAACGGAATAAATCTCATACTGCGAACATCAGCTATGTTTTATTTCCGGAATAAGAAAAACACTGCTAAAATGAGGAAGATGAATCCGACCAGATGATTCCATCTGAATGTTTCCGTTTTGAAAACAAGCAGTGTAAAAACGGTGAAAACAAGCAGCGACAGTACTTCCTGTATAACTTTCAGCTGCCACAAGTTGAAGGGGCCGCCGTTGGTGGCATATCCGATTCTGTTTGCCGGAACCTGAAAGCAGTATTCAAACAGGGCAATTCCCCAGCTTATAAGTATGATGACAAGCAGCGGGGCATTGGCGAACCAGTGCATTTCTTTAAATTTCAAATGCCCATACCATGCAAAGGTCATAAATACGTTCGAGCATACAAGCAGGATGATGGTGAGGTAAGGTTTCATTTTATATTCCGGGCGGTGTGTTAGCGTTTTTATTTGCTGACAGATATTTTCGTTTCAACTGCAACATCGCTTTTCAGCATCGACCACACCGGGCAGTATGTTGTTTCCGCCATTTTTATTAC
Source organism: Bacteroidales bacterium (assembly GCA_031285575.1). Lineage (GTDB taxonomy): Bacteria > Bacteroidota > Bacteroidia > Bacteroidales > VadinHA17 > LD21. The sequence continues at coordinate 15 of JAITVX010000218.1, read as the reverse complement.
TCGTTCTATTTCTTC
>JAITVX010000192.1 GCA_031285575.1 Bacteroidales bacterium | reverse complement strand
TCAACACCGGAACTTTCGATTTTGAAATTCTCACAAGCCCGTCGGGGCCAGCCATAGCTCAAACCGGCGCCGCCTTCATGGGCCTGTCGGCAATTACATGGGCAATGATGCTTATATTCGCGGGCGGCGCAGGCAAGTCGGCCATGTTTCCGTTCCACATCTGGCTTCCCGACGCAATGGAAGGCCCCACACCGGTATCGGCCCTCATACATGCAGCCACCATGGTTGTTGCAGGAGTTTACCTGGTAGCCCGCATGTTTCCGGTTTACGCCCTTGCCGCCCCCGGAGCCCTCGAAGCCGTAGCATGGACGGGAGCGTTTTCATCGCTGTTTGCCGCAGTAATTGCATGTGTTCAGACCGACATAAAAAGAGTTCTGGCATATTCAACCATGTCGCAAATAGGGTATATGATGTTTGCCCTTGGCGTTTCGGGCTACGGCGGCCACAACGGGCTTGGCTTTACGGCGTCGATGTTTCATCTGTTTACCCATGCCATGTTCAAGGCGCTTCTGTTCCTGGGCGCAGGCTCAATTATACACGCCGTGCACAGCAACAGTATGGCCAGTATGGGCGGATTGAGAAAATACCTTCCCGTAACACACATTACATTTCTTATTGCCTGCCTTACCATTGCCGGTATTCCGCCCCTGTCGGGGTTTTTCAGCAAGGATGAGATACTTGCGGCAGCCCTGCATCACAACACGGTTCTGTTCGGCATTGAATATCTGGTTGCAGGCATCACTGCCTTTTACATGTTCAGGCTCTATTTCAATATTTTCTGGGGGAAAGAAAGCAGCTACGATCACACGCCACGCGAATCGCCGGCAACGATGACAGTTCCCCTCATAATACTTACAGCCGGAGCCGTCTTTTCAGGATTCATTCCCTTCAGCAGGCTTGTAACTTCCGACGGCAGGGCCTTCGAATCGCATATCGACATGGCCGTTGCAGCGCCTTCGGTTTTAATTGCCCTGGCAGGCATTGCTCTGGCGTTTGTAATGTATAAACGTGCAACGCCAGTTCCCGGCAGGCTTCAATCTGCCTTCAGCCGCCCGTATAAGTGGGCCTGCAACAAATTCTATATCGATGAGGTTTACCTGTATGTAACCAAAAAAATTATCTTCCGGTACATCTCTGCTCCGATAGCATGGTTCGACAGGCATGTTATCGACGCAGCAATGAATGCCGTTGCATCCGTCACCCAATCGGTATCGTTTGCAATAAGGGGATTTCAGTCGGGGCAGCTTCAGAAATACGGACTTGTTTTCACAGGCAGCGCCGTAGCCCTGGCAATAATACTGATGTATGTATGGAAATAGCCGGTTAGCGGTTGTTGCTGTGGCGTTACCGTATCGGCGTTACCGGGTCTTCCCGGTGGCATCTCACCATGTTCCGCAAGGGTATAATAAACATCTTCGGAAAATATGCAGTATGTTTTCAAACGCAGTATTCAGCATCGTCATTGCGAAGCAACTTGTTGCTGAAGCAATCCATGTTGTGTTCTGGATTGCTTCCCGCTTCGTACCTCGCGGTCGCAATGACGACAAAGAGTATTGACGTTCTGTTTTCCGCAGGGCATAATGCAGATTCCTGTCTGCGGAAGTTCCGCAAATGGGTTTCTATTCATTTTTTTACTTGCGGAGTTTCCGCAGAGCGAAATTTGGCCGTTTTTGTGTTTGCGGAACTTCCGCAGAGTGATTTTTGACCGTTTTTGTGTTTGCGGAAGTTCCGCAAGGGTTTTTTTGGCCATTTTCCTGCCTGCGGAGTTTCCGCAGGGTGAGTTTTGGCCATTTTCCTGTTTGCGGGGTTTCCGCAGAGGGGAATTTTATTCCGGGTCTGCTGTGCGGGTGCAGGGTTTATTGCAACAGAAGCAGGTATATAAGGAATTTTAAAAATATGTTCGTCATTGCTTCACTGTGGTCGCAATGACGAACATATTTATTTACTGTATTTTTGCCAGGGCGTCGATAAATGCTTCTACCGATGCTGTTACTATATCGGTGTGGGCCGAGAAGCCATAGTAAATACCGTTGTTGTATTCAACCTGTATGTGTACTTTCCCCACATCGTCGCTGCCTTTTGTTATGGCCTGAATGAGGAACTCTTCGAGGTGAACGGTTTTCGATATCAGTTGCTTCACGGCGGTAAAGGCTGCATCGACCGGGCCGTTGCCTGTTGAGGTGGCATGGTGGAGCTCGCCGTTAATCTTCAGGCCTACGGTAGCAACGGGTATCAGTTTCTTTCCGCAGGTAACCTGAAGGGTTTCGAGCTTCAGCGATTTTTCGCCATGGAATACGTCGCCGGCAAGTATCTTGATGTCTTCGTCTTTTATCTCTTTCTTGCGGTCGGCAAGTATGAGGAAACGGTGGTATATGTCGTCGAGTTCTTCTTTGCCGAGGTTGAAGCCGAGCAGTTCGAGGCGGTGGTTAAGCGCTGCCCTGCCGCTGCGGGCTGTAAGTATGATGGTCGATTCTTTTATGCCCACGTCAACGGGGTCGATTATTTCGTAGTTCTCGCGCTTTTTCAGCACGCCGTCCTGGTGTATGCCCGACGAGTGGGCAAAGGCGTTGCGGCCAACGATGGCCTTGTTGGCCTGAACCGGCATGTTCATAAGTGTAGATACGAGCCTGCTGGTGCTGTAAATAAGCTTTGTGTTGATGCCGGAGTGCACTCCGAGGTCGTGATGGCTTTTAATAATCATTGCCACTTCTTCGAGCGAGGTGTTGCCGGCGCGTTCGCCTATTCCGTTTATGGCTACTTCAACCTGCCGGGCGCCGTTCATTACGCCCATTATTGTGTTGGCGGTTGCCATGCCGAGGTCGTTGTGGCAGTGCGTTGAAATAATGGCCTTGTGTATGTTTGAAACGTTTTCTTTCAGGTATCGTATCTTGCTTCCGTATTCTTCGGGAAGGCAGTAACCTGTAGTGTCGGGTATGTTTACAACGGTGGCGCCGGCCGTTATAACGGCTTCGATTACTCTTGCCAGAAATTCGTTTTCGCTGCGTCCGGCGTCTTCGGCGTAAAACTCTACGTCGTCAACAAACTTGCGGGCGTATTTTACTGCGTCGGCGGCGCGTTTTATTATTTCGTCGGGCGTTGTTTTTATCTTATACTGTATGTGCAGCGGCGACGTGCCTATGCCGGTGTGTATGCGTTTGCGCTTTGCATGCTGCAGCGACCGGGCAGCTACTTCAATGTCGTTTTTTACGGCCCGTGTGAGGGCGCATATTACGGGGTTGGATACGGCTTTCGATATTTCGACAACGGAGTTGAAGTCGCCGGGGCTTGAGACGGGAAACCCCGCCTCAATTACATCTACGCCCAGCGCTTCGAGGGCCTGCGCAACTTCTATCTTTTCAATAGTGTTGAGTTGACAGCCTGGCACCTGTTCGCCATCTCTCAGTGTGGTATCAAAAATAATGACTTTATTGTCCATAGAATTATTTCAGTTATTTAACAGGTCTCAGTTTTCGTGAGGCTACGCCTGCCTGCCATATTTCGGTTTCTCTGAGTGCTTTCAGTTCGGCGTCGAGTTTCTGCTTGTAGTCGGGTGAGCTGAGCGAGTCGATAACACGTGTACATTCTTCGCCCGATTTAACTTTGCGGTAAAGGTCTTCAAATACGGGCAGCGTTGCTTCCATGAATTTTGGTCTCCAGTCGAGTGCTCCGCGCTGTGCTGTTGCGCTGCAGTTCGAGTACATCCAGTCCATGCCGTTTTCGTCAACAAGCCTTATGAGGCTTTGGGTCAGTTCTTCAACTGTTTCGTTGAATGCTTCCGATGGCGAGTGGCCGTTGTCGCGCAATACTTTATACTGTGCGTCCATTATGCCTGCGAGGGCTCCCATCAGCACGCCGCGTTCGCCGGTAAGGTCGCTGTACACTTCGTGCTCGAAGGTTGTGGGGAAGAGGTATCCCGAGCCTATTGCTATTCCGAGCGCCAGGGTGCGTTCTTCGGCACGGCCGGTTGCGTCCTGAAATACCGAGAAGCTCGAGTTGATGCCGGCTCCGGCTATGAAGTTGCGGCGTACGCTGGTGCCCGATCCTTTGGGGGCGCAGAGTATGACGTCGATGTCGGCCGGAGGTATTACGCCGGTCTGCTCTTTATAGGTTATCGAGAAGCCGTGCGAGAAGTAGAGGGCTTTGCCTGCTGTGAGGTGCGGTTTTATTTCAGACCACAGTATTCTTTGTGCTGCGTCGGAAACGAGATACTGTATGATGGTGCCTTTTGCGGCTGCTTCCTGTATGGGGAAGAGTGTTTCGCCGGGTATGAATCCGTCGTTAACGGCTTTGTCCCAGTCGGCTTTAAATTCGGGCGCCTGTCCTATTATTACGTTTATGCCGTTGTCGCGCATGTTGAGCGCCTGTGCGGGGCCCTGAACACCGTAGCCTATTATTGCGATGGTTTCGTTTTTAAGAACTTCGCGGGCTTTCGAAAGTGGAAATTCGTCGCGTGTGATTACTGTTTCAAGTACTCCTCCAAAATCAATTTGTGCCATAACTGTAAGTTTTAATTTATTAAGTAATTTATTTTATTATTATTATAATGCTTCATTCCTGAATGCTAAAATCGTGCAAAGATGCAATTATTTGTATAAAAATGCATGCAATTATCTGCATTTTTTAATACAGTTCTCCATATTATAGAGCGGCTTTATATTGAAAAGCCTGTTTTCGGGAATATCCGGCTATTTTTTTTACTGTCCGGTTAAACCGGCTATATCAATTTCAAACAGAATGTTTTCGCGAAAAAAGTACAGTTTGTTGCCTGCAACATTAACTGCTTTTGGAGCCACATCTATCTCAGCAACTTTTTTATTATTGGCGTCGATGATGAACGACTGATTGTCTCTGGTAACAAACGTGTAACTGTTCAGCTTCAGGAGCTCATCATACAGCCGGCCGGTATCAACGTCTCCGGTAATATTTAAATCGGTGTCAAATATCAATATCCTGCCGCTACTTGCAACGATATAATGTTTTGAAGTATCGGAAAGCACCAGATTGGCCAGGTGTGAACCTGCTGCGTCGATGTAAATACCGGTTTTGGCAAACTCCATCAATTCCCCGGCTTGGTCGCTACTTACCGGTTTTTCGAGTATCTGCGAGCCGTCGCGCAGTGAATATTTCATAAGCCGGTCTTTAAATAAAAGTAGTATATGATCGTTCTTTATCCTGAAGTCGAGTATCGGATTTTTTTCAATATTTATTGTTGAGAAAAACAACTGTGCTCCGGTTTCCTTGCTGAATGCGGCAAAAAATGGGGTTCCGTAGCTAATTAGTTTGTCGCCCCTGAAAGCGAAACCAAAATTGACCATAAACAGTGTATCGGCTTTTGCAAAAAGATACGATTTGCTCGGATAACCGTCGGGCAGTCCGCGCCACCATGCTGCCGTTCCTTCGTTTTTCCTTATCCGCGATACTTTATCTCTTGATGCGAGATAATATCCGGTACTGTCGGAATATACATTTGAAACCAAATCGCTTATCAGACTGTATCCGGTTGAATAAAAGAATGTACCCGAACCGAACAATGCTACTGACGCTGCACCTAACGCAAAACCTGCCGCAGTTGCGGCAATACTTCCAGTGTAGTCTTTCACACCGGTTATTTCATTATAGCTCCAGCCCGAGCCGTCATGAACATTAACCGTGTGCAGCCCACCCGAAAGAATCATCCATGTAGAATCGTTTACCGGTAACGCATCGTTCCATCCATATTCTCTGTTCAGTTCTCTTTGCCATATTCTTTTTCCGTTATTCAAATCAATTCCTTCAAGAGTATGGCCATATACTTTGTTACCTAATTCAAATTTATATCCGATACCGATACTGGCCGACGATGAATCAACAAAATAAATGTCATTTTTTGCTCTCCATACATCCTGTCCGTTTTCCGGATTCAGACGATAGCTATTACCTCCTTTAGAAAAAATAATCGTACTACCGGAATAGCGTATTTTGCTTGTTACATACGATATGTATTTTGTCCACTTTACCGTTCTGCCATTTAAATCGTAGTGTACTATATCGCCAAAGTTTTCCATTCTTTTGCCATTATCGTTCAGTGTGCGTAGCTGTACAGTAGCTGTGTTTGAAACATTATCAATGTGCGCATCATAAATGCGGCCGGGGAAAGTATATTCTGTTGCCTTTATCTCTTTCTGCGTTCCGGTCATCCTGCCAATGGTTTTTTCATTGTTAAAAACCATTATTCCGTTAGGGGTGGTTTGTGCAAAAGACAGTGTGGCGCCAAGAAACATTACGGATGCAAGAAATGTTTTTTTCATAAATACAAATATTCTGTTCATTATACTTCTTCGGGTAAAACAGCAATCAATTTTTCTTACTTAACAATCAGTGAATTTTGTTTGGATTTCTTTATGCAGGTACGAATTTAGTCGCTAACCCTGCTGTTTTCCAACCCAGCATGTCCACCTTGCGTCTGTATTAAAACCCGAATGCAAAAATAAAAGTATTTTTGCATAAGAACAATATTTTTTCGGGGGGTAGTTCACAGAGGAGATGTTTTTCGAAAGTTTTTTAAGTGGCTTTATGGCAAAGAACAGCCAAAAAACACAACCTTGTA
>JAITVX010000138.1 GCA_031285575.1 Bacteroidales bacterium | reverse complement strand
CCGTAAATGTTGAGCCTGCTTTTGCATGGAATCCGGGCTTTAACGTAATTGTATTTCCCGCCACAACAGTTACATCGGCGCCACTGTTAACTTCAAACGAAGCATTGTTCTGGATAGAGTTGCCTGCACGATAGGTAACCACATCGCCGCTGTTAAAGACCTCGTTGTTTGCAAAAGTAAAATCGTTAATGTAACCGGCGCCCAATATGTTTAGTGACGGGTCGCCAAGTAAATTGTACGCCTTCATGTAACGCCTTGTCCTGTTGCGGTTAGTCCAAGACCAGAAGCGCTGCCAGTACCTTCTCATACCAAGGTTTGTGATTGCCGCTATATGTTCCTCATCGGTAAAGGCATCACCAAATATTTTTTCCTCTATCGCCACATCACTGTTGGTATATGTTTCAACTGATGAGCCAAAATAAGCAACTCCGCCTTTATTTTGCACCCGAATCCAATCTTCTCCGACAGAGATCGATTGATCATATGCGAAATTTCCGGTATGACATGCGAATGCAAAAACAAAAGGGAATACAGTATTTGTAGCCGATTTGATACCTAATTGGCTTAATGTAAATGATCCCCCATCCCAGAACGTACGTTCTCCATGACCGGAATAGATATAAAAGAGAGGGTTGTCGTTTAGTGCGTTAACAGCGCTTGTATGGTTGGGTTGATACAGTTTTTGGCAGCTGTAACCCTACGGGTTAAAAGTATAGTCTATTGCATAATCGTGTCCATTTTCTAACTGGTTTTCCATCCAGTTATTATCTCCTTCTCCCGCTAAAAATTTTGCTTTTTTACTGAAGCGATGCATATTCAACTCCATGTAAATGGTTTTATTAATGATATTCTGAAGCTCCGGGCTGCTTGACACTGAAAAACGCCCAAGGAATACATCGGCAAAATAATCGTCGCCTGCCAATAAGGAGTAATGCAAATCTGTTATCGGATCATTAATATCATAAGATATGCTGCCTCCTGATGCGGGAATAGCGTCATGGTCGCCAACCAGCAGCACAAAGTCCGGTCGTGTTGCGGTGTTGTCGTATTGTGCCTGAATATAGCTTTTTATGCTGCTCGAGCCCGTTCCTGTTGTATTGGTGGTAACTGCATTTACTTCATAGCCGATATTCCTTTTATAATTAGCAAAATAGGTAATTGTATTCTCATAACCGGGCGCTGTTATTATTAAGTATCTGCCGCCCAAATCAGACCTGACTTGTGTGGCTTCATAGTTTTCAAAAACATTGGAAAGATATGATTCCTTCACATTCGATGTATATTCGGACTTGATACTGCGCTGCTGTGAGGTTGAATATGTTATTGTAAATGTAGCCTGTTTAAGCACAACAATTCTGTTTAATTGAGGATTATATGTAAATGGGAATATTGAAAAACTGATTCCGTCTGCGCCAAATACAACATAAGGCTCTGACAGTTGAGATGTAAAATTATACTGGCTGCCGTTAGAACTGTAATACTTGCTATCAATCTGAAAATCGGCATTAAATTTTAAATCTTCCTGAGCGGGGTAGATTTTTCTGTTTATTAATACGGTCTGAGCTACGGTATTTGATGCTGTAACCCGGAAATTAGAGGCTCCTTGGGGTATTGACAAATCGACTGTCAACTGTGGCAATTGAGGGTATCCAACATCGTCAATAATACCCAGCTGCTCAATATCAATGTACTTAAACGCCTCGGATATGCCATACGGTTTTAGAACGCTCGTGTCGCTAATACTGTATTCCGGCAGATTGAAAGATACAGTAATGCTGTTTCTCGATTGTGAAACACTCACAATGCTGGAAGAATTTTTTTGAGTAAACCCCGTCAGGCTTATTAATAACAGCAACAATGTAAGAAGTTTTCTTTTCATAGGTATGGTAATTACTGGTTGGTGTTTTTCTGTTTCAGTGTCTCTATCTCTTTTTGCTGCGCTTCATTCTCTTTTTTCAACTCAATTAAATACAGCGTCAATTCCTCTATCTTTTGCAGCAGCTGTATCTGCATTTCGCCCATGTTTACTCCGTTCTGCACCATGTCATCGGCTGGGGCAATGTCGGGCAGGTGCCGGTTGTCTTTTATAAAGGTTTCTACTTCATTTAACGGGCGCAGGCGGTAATCGGTGGCAAAGACAAAGTCAGCGCCGGCACTGGGGTTCACTTTTATCTCACGAGCATAGATATCGCCGGATACGGTAAGTTTGGAGGTAGGATTGGTGGTGCCGATACCAACGTTGCCATTGGTCTTCAAGGTCATTACATGCGCCCAATATCCTGCCATCAAACGTAAATCATGATATGACTCTGTCCCTATAACACCAAAGCCCTCCAATTCATGAGAAAACACACCCGTTTTTACACTATTCGTTCTGAGCAAAAGCTTAGAACTGGTAGGATCAAAAATATCTGTAACCCTTCCCCAATTTTGATCATTACTGATAGTTGTAGTCCCTACCCCTACATTTCCTGCTACGGTGAGCGTTACCGGAGAAGCAGCTTTTCCGATATTTACATACTCATATTCGCCTACTGTTGTTATGTTACCCGTTCCGGAAGGCATAGCGCCTGTATGGTATGTCCAATCCTCATAAAAAGAGGCATCTCCTGCATGATCATTGGCCGAAAAGGAATAACTTGTCCAATAAATTCCATCGTTGGCTATTTCAATGCGTACCCGTACCGTTCCTGCATCGTTGTATGTTCCCAGCCTTATACGTGATGGGTTGTAATAGCCCAAATCGCACCGGTATTGTGTCCAATGCCAGGTGCCTGCCCAGTGATACCATCCTAATGTCAGACTGACAGCTTTGTTCGGATGTCCGTAATTATAACCCTTGATATGAATTTGAGGAGCTGTCCCTGCCTCAAAAGGTATTTTTGTGTCAACATAAAAATACTGATCACTGTTTGCGAAAGGCCCAGCCATTAATACATTGTAGTATGCCTTGTCGCCTGCGCTGGCCAACCGCTGCACATTGTTAGCCATTGACCGGTGAAACGACAGCATGCCCTGATCAACCGTATCTGATGCCTGCTTTACGGGCGTCTGTGATTTTATCTGTTGAGATGTTACAAACAGCATGGCAATAAAAAATACCCGACAAATAAATTTTTCTATTTTCATAATATTGATGCGTTAATAATTCAAACCAAATATACAAATATTGAATTACAGCACTGTAATTATGTCACCAGTAATTGCATAATTTTATTTATTTTTAACACATCAGATACGCCTTGCAGTAACTGCACAAGGGCTTATCGCTGCAATATGAGTTTTTTCAACAGCGTGTTATTTTCTGTTCCATTATTCTACCCTCGTCCAGTTGCATTCGTATCTTTTGTCACAAAAATCAACACAGTATTGAACGACATTATATCCGTACCTTATCCATAAGGTACCAGTAGTATTAAATGCTTTTATTTTAAATTTTCTTTGCGACATCATGGTAATCCCTTCTTCTTATTATCCTTGAAAGGCAGTTTATTTCAACAGGATTTTGATAGATGGTAATTTCAATTATGGCCGCCCGCTTAATATTTCCTTCCAAAATAACACTTTCAAGCCATAACATATTTTTTGAAGAAAAAACAACACTATTTCAACAGAAAACATTATTATTGCAATAAAAAAATAGCATTATTAAACCAGTAAACAGATGAAGAAAGTAATTGATTTTTTAACTGGATGTAATACATCCGTACTGGCAACTTCGACCAACGGCAAGCCTCGTGCTTCCATTATGGAACATGCCATCGTAAACGGCGTCATCCTGATTTCGACCGATGGAAATTCCATCAAGGGTAAAAATCTGGCTACCAATCCGCATATCAGTCTTTCGGCGCAGAAACTGCCTGTATATGTAACGGTTGACGGAACCGCAGTGCCCGCAACCGAAGCAGAAATTGCAGCGTATCACCGTGTACTGTTTACAAATCATCCCGAATTTAAGGAGATGATGGATGCCGGCATGATGCAAAATTATGTTTATTACCGCATAGTTCCCGAAACGGCGTATCTCAGCGACATGTCGAAAGGGATGGATGTGGAAATTATCAAAGCGCAACTTTGTACGGCGTCATAAACCAGCAGGAAAATCCTTCAGGGGAAGCCTGTAAAACAAGCCGGCTTGTGGCAATGTTCTTTTGGAAAGGCTGAAAGCTTTGTGTACTTCGGCAATTTGAAGATATTTCCATACCGTTATTTAGTTATTTTTGTGGTCTTATACAATGTTAACAGATGAACAGAAAATGTGCAAAGCCATTTTTAAAATGGGCAGGTGGCAAAACACAACTGATTCCGGAAATTAAGAACAGTCTGCCCAATTCCGTAGTTAATAAAAGATTTACATACATTGAACCGTTTGTTGGAAGCGGCGCTGTTTTGTTCTGGATGCTTGGCGAGTTTCCACGAATGGAAAAAGCGGTGATAAACGACATAAACGAAGATTTAATCAACACTTACAAAACCATAAGATCTTCTCCCAAAGAATTGATTTCCATTTTGGATATGCTTCAGAAAGAATATCATGTGTTAGATAGTGATGATGACAGAAAAAAAGAGTATTACTGTCAGAAAAGAGATTTATTTAACAGGAGAAAACAGGAACAGACAGTTCATTCGGCTTTGTTTATCTTTTTGAACAGAACCTGTTTCAATGGACTATATCGGGTAAACCGGAAAAATGAGTTTAATGTTCCGACAGGAAGCTATAAAAAACCAACCATTTGCGACAGACAAAACCTGCTGGCTGTCAGCGAAGCCCTGCAAAACGTAGAATTGCTCTGCGGCGACTTTGAACAGACAGCTGATTATGCAAATTCAAATGCCTTCTTTTATTTCGACCCGCCATACAAACCCTTGAGCGAAACATCGAGCTTTAATTCATACTCAAAAGACGAATTTAACGACAAGGAACAGATACGGCTGAAGGTATTTTGTGACAGACTGGATTCGCTGGGGCATAGCTGGCTTTTGAGCAACTCTGATAATGATTTTTTTGACAGGTTGTATTCGAATTGTAAAATGAGTAGGGTTTTGGCAACCCGTATGATTAATTGTAAATCTAATGGACGTGGAAAATTAACAGAAATTCTTGTAAAAAATTACAAGACCAAACAAAGTCAACAGGTAATAAATTTTTAAAGACATATACAATGCCACTAATTCAACAAGATTATACACTACTCGCTACAAATAGAACTGATATAAGAGAAGAAGTAACGAGATTATTTCTTGCAGAACCGGCTGGAACAGGAACAGGGAGGCTATCTTCAAAAGCAGAATATACGGTTGATAATATCCCGAATACACAATATAAGATAGTAATTAAAAGACCTGCAACCCTCAATAAAGGCTTTGACTTTACTGTCAATGTTACAGGTCTGTATTTTAAAGAGGGAGAAAACCACTCTACACCAAGTCATAATGATATTATTTCTCTATTGAAATCTGCTCAAAGAAGCGTACCTCAAAGCTATAAAAGAATAAAGTCTATTATAAATGATATATATGGTTGTAATTTTTATGATGGTACTGTTTCAACAGGAATACAATTTACTGGCTATTCAATGCATCAACACCCAATAGAAATAATACTGCTTGCAATAAAATGGTTGTTTATAGAACAAGATATTACATATTGGAATTGGTCTGGCAGAAATATGTTTATGAACGCTTTGAGAAATAATAGCTTGGCTTAAAACTTAACAAAGTAGAAAATACAATGCTTAAACCCTATTTCAAATCAGACGACAATAATTTCTATCTTCTCCATGGAGACATATTAGAATTATTGCCTCAATTCGATTTCAAATTTGATATGGTTTTTGCCGACCCGCCTTATTTTCTGTCAAACGGAGGAATGTCCGTTCAAAATGGAACGATTGTCAGCGTAAATAAAGGTAGCTGGGACAAATCACACGGTTTTGATTACATAAATGATTTTAACCGCAAATGGCTTTCGCTTGTACGCGATAAAATGAAAGACGGTGCAACCATCTGGGTAAGCGGAACAATGCATAATATCTTTTCTGTCGGACAGATTCTTGTGGAATTGGGATTCAAAATCCTTAACGTGGTAACATGGGAAAAAACAAATCCTCCGCCAAACTTTTCGTGCCGCTACTTTACCTGTTCAACAGAGCAGATTATATGGGCGCGAAAGAGCGAAAAGGTTCCGCATTATTTCAACTACGAATTGATGAAAGAGTTGAACGGAAACAGACAGATGAAAGACGTATGGAGGCTGCCGGCAATTCAATCGTGGGAAAAATCGTGCGGGAAACATCCCACGCAAAAGCCTCTCTCTTTATTAATACGCCTTATTCTGGCTTCAACAAAGTGTAGAGCATGGATTTTAGACCCTTTTACAGGCAGCAGTACCACAGGCATTGCCGCCAATCTCACAGACCGCCGCTTTACAGGTATCGATATGGAGCTTGACTATCTTGAAATCAGTAAAAACAGAAAGATAGAAATAAACAATCCTTCTGTGGCGGAAACTTACAAAACAAAAATTGCCGGATTTACACAACAGACAAAACTGCCAGATTTCCTTCAAAACGAAACTGACGACAGCGAATTAAAAATTGTTTTAGGATTTTGCAGAACCAAAGAAATCAGTTCTCTGAAATCCCGAAATACGTTTTACTTTCACGCAATTGAATCAAACAAAAGGATTGTTGACTTTCCCACAGGAATATCGGATTCAAAACGACTGTATCTCTATTCTGACAGAAATACCAGAACAATTCAGCTGACCGGTTATTCTGCAGAAATTGGCTCCATTCAATTAAAGCATAAATCGACAATAAAAGGGAAAGAACAGTCGAAAACAGAATATTATTACGAAGTAATTTTGAAGGATAATTTCACAATGGAAGAAAGCATGTCATTTGAGATTGACATATATAAACTGTTCGACATGTCGGACGAAAAAAGCAGAGAATATTTTAATAAATATATTCCTGCAATGGTGAGTTTTGACAAATTGCAAAAAGCACGGCAGGACTTAACAATAGACAAAGAAACAGGTTCGGATATAAACCCCAAAGTTTGAAAGGAGCTATACTCCGGCAACTGGCGGCGCCCAATCATTATTTTTTGTTAATGTAGATGGTAAAAAAGAAATGAAGCCATGGTGAGTTTTGACAAATAGCAGCTTGAATTATGGATATAAATTTACGTAACAGTATTTTCGGAATAGCGGATGATGCTGATTTTAAAAACATGGCGTTGGCAATATTTGAATATCAATACAGAACAAATGCTGTTTATCAACTTTGGGCGAAATGCCTTAATAATACACCCGAAACCGTTTCACAATTAACGGAGTTGCCATTTTTACCAGTTGAGTTTTTCAAAAACCACATTATTGTATCGGGTAGCGAAAAGACGCAGAAAATATTTGAAAGCAGCGGCACTACCAACAGTTCCGTATCCAAACATCATGTTACAGACCTGGACTTATATGCCGAAAGCTTTATAAAAACATTCAGAATGTTCTACGGCAATCCTTCCGAATATATAATTACGGCATTGCTTCCCGCATACACAGAGAGAGGAAATTCATCGCTTGTTTACATGGTCAATTCGCTGATAAAAATGAGTAATAATCCGTTAAGCGGATTTTATAATATGGCCGACAATGCTTTTATCGATAATATCACTTCGCCCGTTAACGGCAAAAAACGACTGTTGTTTGGAGTAAGTTTCGCCCTTCTCGATTTGGCTACAAAACACCCCGACCTTTCGGGCTCAACAGTAATGGAAACCGGTGGCATGAAAGGAAAACGAAAGGAAATAACAAGACACGAACTTCATAAAACACTTGCCGAGGCATTCAACATCCCGGTAGTTCATTCGGAATATGGAATGACGGAGCTTTTAAGCCAGGCATACTCAAAAGGTAATGGAGTCTTTTATCCACCGCCGTGGATGAAAATAGTCCTCAGGGATTTATGTGATCCCCTCACTGTTTTTACCGAACCCGGACAGACTGGCGGTATAAATATAATAGACCTTGCAAATATCAATTCATGTTCGTTTATTGCTACCGGTGATATCGGCAAACTGCTCCCCGGAGGCGGCTTTGAAGTTTTAGGACGTTTCGACAACAGCGATATCCGCGGATGCAATCTTTTAACAGAAAATTTTATGTAACCCTTCAGCATTCCGTGCGTTTGCACTGGGATGAATCACCGCCTATTCCCGCAAAAATACACGTTTCACCCTGCCGGTTATTGACGTGAGTATTTCGTAGGGAATTGTTTCGCATATTGCGGCAACTTCGTTAATAGATATGTTTTCGCCAAATATTTCGGCTTCATCGCCAACTGTTGCGCCGGTGCCGGTAACGTCGGCCATGCACATGTCCATGCAAACGTTTCCAACTGTCGGAACCCTCACGCCTTTTATAAACACCCCCCCTCTACCGTTGCCCATTTTCCTTCTTAAACCGTCGGCATAGCCAACCGGCAATACTGCTATCTGCCTGTTGTGTACGGACACGTCGGCGCAGTCGTAGCCCACAGGCTCGCCGGCTTTTACCGTTTTTATCTGCGATATTACTGCGCTGAACCTGCCGGCTGGCCTCAAGTCTGTTCCGTCGAAAGAGCCGGCTCCGTATATCCCGATGCCGGGACGCACCATGTCGAGCTGGTGCTGTGGCATCCGCACAATACCCGACGAGTTGAGTATGTGCCTCATAAACGGATATCCCGTGGCGGCGCGAAGCTTTGAACATGCCGACAGAAAAGCGTCGAACTGGCTTTTGCTGAAACTGTCAAGAGCCGGACTGTCGCTGCCGGCAAGATGCGAAAATACCGAAACAATTTTAATACATTCCCTGCCTTTTATTTTCCCGGCAAGGCCGTCGATCTCCTCCGGCAGAAAGCCAAGGCGGTGCATGCCGGTGTCGATCTTTATATGAACCGGGTAGTTTATCAGCCCGTGCCGCCCGGCTGTGGAAACAAATGCGTCGAACGATTCGGCGCTGTAAAGTTCGGGTTCAAGCGCATGTTCAATCATCATGTCGAAGGTGGAGGGATCGGGGTTAAGCACCATTATGGGCAGGGTAACTCCGGCTGCGCACAGGTCAATGCCTTCATCCGTACACGCCACGGCAAGATAGTTTACCCTGTGAAACTCGAGAAATGAAGCTATTTCCGCAGCGCCGGCGCCATAGGCAAACGCTTTCACCATTGCCATAATTTTTGTTCCGGGATGCAGAAATTTTCTGAATACATTAAGATTGTGCGATATTGCGTCGAGGTTTATTTCGAGCCTGGTTTGATGAACCTGGCGCTGAAGAAGCTGTCCTATCTTTTCAAACTCAAACACACGTGCGCCTTTAAGCAGTATTACTTCGCTGTTAAACTGCCCGGGCAAAAGGTTTCTTATAAATTCGCCGGTTGAATCGTAAAACCTGTCGCCGGGGCGGAACAGGTGTTTATTTGCCGACAGTGCGGCGCCTATTCCTATAAACCGTGTAATGTCGGTTTTCCTTACCAGCCGGGCTACTTCGCCATAAAGCTCTGCATCGGCCATGCCGCTTTGCATGAAGTCGGACAGTATGAGCACAGTTCGCCCGGAGCGGTGCGATTTCAGGAAGTCGAGAGCCATTTTAAGCGAACCGGGGTCGGAATTATAACAGTCTTCAATAAGCCGGCAGTTGTTTATTCCGGCTTTCATCTCCATCCTCATCGGAATGGCTACCAGTTTCGAGAGCCCGCTTGCTATCACACTGCTGTCGATATTCAGATAAAGGCATACGGCCGCCACCGTTATTGCATTTTCAACCGAGGCGCGGTCGGTGAATGGAACAGTGAACAGGAAATTTTTCCCTTTCATTTCAACTTCTGCCAACGTGGCGTTGCCGCCTGCCTGCTGCGCCGTTTTTACAAAGATGGTTGCCCGCCGGTCGGTCTCAGACCACGATACGAGCTCTTTCCCCTGCATGTTTTCGTCGGCTTCAATGGCAGCCCTTATTATTTCATGGTCGTAGCAGTAAATAACTGCCGGCGAGTTGCGGAACAGCTTCAGCTTTTCGACGGCTTTTGCCATTTTACTGCTGAAGTTTTCGCTGTGTGCGTCGCCAATGTTTGTAATAACGCCAATGTCGGGTTCAATTACGGCGCGCAGCTTTTCCATCTCTGCGGGCTGTGATATTCCGGCTTCAAAAATGCCGAACCTGTATTTGCCGTCAAGCTTCCACACCGAAAGCGGAACGCCTGTTTGCGAGTTGTAGCTCCTGGGGCTTCTTATTACCGGTGCATACTGGCTTATTACGTCGGCCAGCCATTCCTTAACGGTGGTTTTGCCGGCGCTGCCTGTTATTCCTATAACCGGCGAATGAAAGGCGCGGCGTTTCCAGGCCGCAAACCGCTGAAGGCTGTCAACCGTGTTTTCTGCAATAATAAAGGCCGAACCGGCATAGTGCTGCATGTTTCCGGGCAGCCGGTCAACCAGGAAGGCGCGCACGCCACGCCGGTAAAGAGCCTCGATGAACTGATGCCCGTCGTGGTTAACGCCGTTTATGGCAACAAACATAACGTTGCCGGTAAAGCCAAGCTGCCGGCTGTCGGTAGCCAGGTCGTCAACAGCCACATCGGGAACGCCGCTCAGCGTTCCGCCAACAATTTCTGCAATATCGTATGCCGTAAGGTTCATCTATTTTTCGTTTAACGCTTTGTTGTAACAGCTGCGGCACAGCGGTTCGTAAATATCCTTTCCGCCAAGCAGCGCCACCCGGCTGTCGTCTGTTTTTCTGAACGAAAACTGCGCCAGGCTTCCGCACCGCATGCAGATGGCGTGCACCTTCGTAACCTGCTCGGCAATTGCCATCAGTGCCGGTACGGGCCCGAAGGGTTTGCCCGTAAAATCCATATCGAGCCCGGCAACAATTACCCTTATTCCCGAGGCGGCAAGCGCAGTGCAGGCGTGTGTCAGCGAATTGTCGAAAAACTGTGCTTCGTCGATGGCAACAACATCGGCGTCGCCGGCCAGAAGCAGCATCGACGATGCATTGCCGACCGGGGTAGAGACAACCGACCGTTCGTCGTGCGAAACAACACAGGTTTCAGAATAGCGCCTCTCGAGGGCGGGCTTAAAAACCATAACCTTCAGCCCGGCAATCTGCGCGCGTTTAAGCCTTCGCAGCAACTCTTCCGTTTTGCCCGAAAACATCGAGCCTGTTATAACCTCAACACTCCCCCGCCTTATGCCGGTCTGTATGTTTTCCAGAAAATCCATAACATGTATGTTTGTTGCGCCTGTGTTGCGCTGCTGTCAGTTAAAATAATGAGGCAAATTTAAATAAAAACACAATACCGCATTAATATTTTTCCATGTCGCCTCTGCCTGTCATACATCACCGAACGGCCCGCAAAAAAATAATTTCGGCCAGAAGTATCACGTATTGAATTTATACATATTTTTACGCCTGTTATTTTGAATAAAAAAATGATGAACATCATCGGCCGCATTAAATATTTTCCCGTAGAGCCGCAATGCATTGCGGCTCTACCAAATAGGGTTAATATTTGGGGGGGGGGGGGGGGGGGGGGGGGGGGGGGGGGGGGGGGGGGGGGGGGGGGGGGGGGGC